>JBGTMK010000119.1:0-14764 GCA_041743605.1 Nostoc sp. | reverse complement strand
CGTGTGGTCTATTTACCTGAAAATCGCTGTAAGTTGACACAAATGGCATCAACTTAAGCTAAAAGCCAGCCTAAAAGAAGCTTTTGTCTCGTTCCCAGTCGGAGTACTAGGAATGCCGTCCTTGGGGCTGCCGCCTCGCTTACTGGCGGCAGAGCAGCCAGAAGTAGCATTTCCAGCCTCTGGCTGGAAACGAGATTTGAATAGGGTTTCAGCTTAAGTTGACACCAATGAAGCTTAAGATACTTTCTGAAAGTTCTTGCCTAAGTGATGGCAAAGTTTAAGGGTATTTAGGTGATTTCATTCAACGACTGTTACCGAAGCCGCTTCATTTGATGGAGGTATACCGGGTAACTCAAGACAGTATCCAGCACCATACACTGTTTTGATATAGCGGGGATGGCGAGGATCTGGTTCAAGTTTGGTTCTTAAGTGGCGAATATGCACTCGAATCGTTTCTATGTCATCATCAGGATCGTAGCCCCAAACTTCTCTGAGGATTTCGCTGGGAGAAACTGTTTGACCGTGACGTTGCAATAAGCAGTGAAGTAACTCAAATTCCAAGTGAGTCAATTTCACTGTGTCATTGAACCATATTGCCTCAAATCTTTCAGGAACGAGGGTGAGTGAGCCATAGTTGAGAATCTCACTATGCTTTGCGGCTTGGGGAATCCGGTCAGTCCGCCGCAAAAGTGCCCGTACTCGCGCCAGCAGTTCTTCAACTTCAAAGGGTTTGGTGAGGTAGTCATCTGCGCCAGCATTAAAGCCTTCCACCTTGTCCTGAGTTTGGCTCAAAGCCGTCAACATTAACACGGGAATCTCAGAGGTGCGATCATCTCGGCGCAACCGTTGGCAAACAGTGAACCCATCTACCCTGGGCAACATTAAATCGAGCATGATCAAGTCTGGTTGTAGCTGGAGAGCCAGCGCTTGACCTTTGATGCCGTCTTCAGCTTGACTAACATCGTAGCCAGCCATTTCCAAGTTGACGGCAACTAGTTCTGAAATCGCTGGGTCATCGTCTATGACAAGAATCCTCGGCATTCTTAAAAAATTATTACTACTTATTAAGGATAATTAACAACCTTTGATAGATACAAAGATTTTTGAATCAATGATGAAAAAGTTTTGAAATCTTACATAAATATTAAGATTAAATGACTGTGAAATCAAGACTCAATTACACGAAATCTTATAGTCTATGATGTGTTATACTCCCCCCTACAATCCGTCTTGGTTTTTACAAAACGGTGTAATCATGACTGTATACACCGCTTTATGGGGAAAACGTCACTGGGAAAATACTACTCAAGACCCAGAACCGTCTTATCACGAGAAAATCTTTATTGGCGGCCAAGGTGTGCCAATTTTTGGCTTGGTTGCCATCCCGGAAAATGCTCATAGCACGATTATTGGTACTTATGGCATTACTGGCGAGTTAGAGACGGAATGGTTTTTGAGGGTACTAGGACGTAAAGCCTACGCTCAAGGATACGCGATAGTGTTATTTGATTGGCGTGCCCACGGTAAAACCGCCGCATTGTCGCCGACTCTAACTTCTGATGGTTTGTATGAGGGTGAAGATTTTGTTCGCATCGCCGCTGCTGCTAAGGCAATGGGATGTCCGGGGAAATTTTGGTTTACAGGGTTTTCTTTAGGAGGGCAATTGGCGCTATGGGCGGTGAAGGTCGCTGGTGAGGTGATTAAGGAGTATGGAGATTTAGGACTAGAAGATAGCGATATTGGCGGTGGTATGGTGATTTGTCCGAGTTTGGATTCACAGCGATCGCTATCTTATCTGGTTACAAAGCCCTTTGGCAGATATTTGGAAGCAGGGATTGCCCAAAATTTAAAAAAACTGGCATGGCGGATTCATGATGCCCATCCGGGAAGCATTGACCCAGCAGCGATTGAACGGGCGAATAGTATTTGGGGTTTTGACAATGAATTGGTAATTAAGCGACTTGGTTTTTCTTCTGTGGAAGCGTATTACCAAGCTAGTAGTGCTTTACAAATATTGCCGCAAATCTCGAAACCGACTTTGATTTTATACGCTGCTGATGACCCACTTTTTGACCCAAGTATCATACCGGAATTACAAGAAGCGTGCGATCGCAATCCTGAAATAGATTTATTGCTCACTCAGTACGGCGGTCATGTTGGCTATTTGAGTAGTAAAGAGTGCCAGCGTCAAGTAAAGGATTCTGATCTTTGGTGGGCATGGAATCGGGTTTTACAATGGTTAGAGCAACAACGAACAGAGTAGGCGAGATGATATTCTACGGATGGAGTCGTGTTGCTTTGGAAACCCAAAATAGAGAGGATAGCATTGACCCAGAAGCTACCACAATATCATTGGTAAACCAGCAATAACAGAAGCAATACCCGTCCAGAGAGTAAAACGCGCAATATCTAACTCATCCAAAGCGACGCTCATTTGCCTAATTGCTAATAGCAGCGCTGCTAGTAGCAGTATAAAGAAGGCAAAGTACTCCAAATTAATAATCATTCATCCTCACTATGTTCTACAAAAAAGTAGTTGTAATAGGTTTTTAACAAGCTTTGGCAAGGGTTTTTTGTTCCAGATTTAACACTTTCTGAGAAAACTTATTTACCAGTGAAGAGATATCTACGTCAGAACACTTGCAGACATTCCTCTTAGTTGCTTTGAATAAAACTGTCATAGCTAACGTTGTAGCCAAAAGAAAATTTGCAATTCTCTGTCAAGGGGTTTAAAGTATTCTCTCTCAGGGGATTTAATGTGGAGTTGAGGAGCGTACATCTAGAGTAATCAATTATAATATTTAGCTAGCAAAAGCAATCGCGGCTACCTATATTTAGGTTTACAGCTAGACTTAATATCTAACAACACCTATGACAGATTCTAGGAAAAACACGCGCAGTTGTATATAGTAATGCTAAAGATCAAATCAGATCCACCCATAACATCGTCGTAATTAAACAAAGTATTAAAGTACAACTTCCTTGACTTTTTGACTCAATGACCGCTTCTAATCATATTTGGCAACCTGCACCGACGGATTTAACTTTGCTACCGGATGAGATTCATGTCTGGCGCATAGACCTTGAGCAACCGGAACCACAACTACAAAATTTAGCAACAATCCTTTCCAGTGACGAAACGGCTCGTGCTGAAAGGTTCTATTTTCAGGAACATCGACAGCGTTTCATCGCTGGTCGTGGTATTCTGCGAACTATATTAGGTAGCTATTTGGGTATCCAGCCCTTACAAGTGCAGTTTAATTATCAACAGCGTGGCAAACCAGTATTAGCAGATAAATTTGCCGATAGTGGACTGGCGTTTAACTTGTCTCATTCCCAAGGTTTGGGTTTGTGTGCGGTGAATTGCACTCGCCCAATTGGTGTAGACCTAGAATACATTCGCCCGATGTCTGATCTGGAAGCTCTTGCCAAACGGTTCTTTTTGCCGAGAGAATATGATATGTTGCGATCGCAATCTCCCAACCAACAGCAAGAGGTATTTTTCCGTTACTGGACTTGCAAGGAAGCTTATTTAAAAGCAACCGGAGACGGACTATCCCAGTTAGAGCAAATTGAAGTATCGCTAACTCCCACAGAACCAGCCAAGTTACAGACAGCTGAAGACTGGAGTCTTTTTGAACTAGTACCCGCTAACAGTTATGTTGCTGCTGTTGCGGTAGAGAATTTTGGCTGGGATTTGAAGTGTTGGCAATACTAATTCTAGCCATTAGTCATTAATTAAGTTAATTATTCTTCCCCTGCTCCCCCTGCTCCCCCTGCTTATTTATCTTCCTGCATATTTCTGACAATTTTTGTTACCAGATTTCTAGGTACAAATCTGACGCTTTTTGCAAGTATTGCATTGAGTAAACCAGGAATGACAATGGTTTGACCCTTCATTAAGGCACGAAAACCAACTTCAGCTACTGTGCGTGCATCCATCATCCTCTTACCCTTGAGCAACTTAGAGTCAGCCATTCCGGTTCTTTCATGAAAGGCAGATGCGGTTGAGCCTGGGCAAAGAACTGTCACAGTGACACCTGTACCTTCTAACTCATTAGCGATCGCTTCTGAAAACGATAAGATATAAGCTTTAGTAGCAAAATAAACCGCCATCAAAGGCCCTGGTTGAAAAGCAGCAGCCGAAGCAACGTTTAATATTTTACCTTCACCTTGCTTGACCATGTGCTTCACGAATAGCTTAGTTAAATGGGTGAGGCACACCAAATTTACCTGTAGCATTTCCAATTCGGTAGCTAGGTCTGTTTCGTGAAATAATCCATAGATACCAAATCCGGCATTATTTACCAGCACATCAACATTAATGTCGGCTTTTTGCAGTTCTGTAAAAATTTCTTCAGGAGCCGTTGATATGGATAAATCCTTAACAATAGCCTTGACAAAAATTCCAAATTTTTTTTGGAATTGAACTGCAATTTCTACTAGCTTTGGTGCGTTTCTGTCTACTAATACTAGATTGTAATCATGAGCAGCAAAAATAGATGCCAATTCGTAGCCAATTCCACCGGCTGCCCCGGTAATAAGAGCAGTTTGTTTGCTCTGTTTTTGATGTGTTGTGTTCATTTAAGAATATTGGTGAATTCAACTTGATGAAGCTGCGTTGCATTTACAGTGATTCTCGCTCTACAATTAAGTACGCGTAATATCTCAACCTACAAGAAATATCTTGAGTTATTACCCTTTCAAATGCTTGTTTGGTGCATTGGATAGATGTAGCAGTCCAAACGCAAATTTAGGACTTATGCATCGAAGAAGTTGGGCATTAAATAAGTTCGGTTACTTCAGACTACTAGCATTTGGCTTTTGATCACTCACAAAAGCCAGCGGGTAAAATCAAACTTTTATGCCCGATATTAACCATTCTATCCTCAATTGCTTCTGTCAAGGAGTGAATACTAAAAATTTACATGATTGAGCATAAAAAAACAGGGCAATTATATTGCCGCTGTTAGTGTATCAGTTGTTGCTGGCATCTGAAATATTGGCTGTTCAGTAGTACTGAGTTTTAAAAAACATGGACTAAATAAAATTATTTTGTAGTGGCATATCAAGGCTAAAATGTTGCAAAAAAATTGTAGGTTGGGGAGCCACTGCGTTACGCGGGCTCCCCGCGTAACGCAGTGGCGTTGGAGGCTTTGCCAAAGCCAACATCCTGATATAGGGTTGCACTCCGCTCCACCCAACCTATGTCTAATGCACAATTTTTTTGCTTGCCAGTCCACTACGCAAGTTGTGAATTACTAAGCGAGATTCAAGAAGCCGCTTTGAATCAAGTAGGCGGTATAAGTCATAAACAATTGAGAGTCAATTGGAGGACAAGCAATAGAACTACCTGCTAGTGCATGGAGAGTATCTTGGCAGCTAATATGAGGTCTTCTAGCTTGCAAGTACAAATCAGGAATAGTCAGTTGTTCATCAGACCAGCGTTCTAGTAAAAATGGTCGCAGAGTGTATAAAGGATTGTCAGCAGAAGTCACATTATTGATTAACTCTGATTGCCATTTTTCGTAAGGAATCATCTCAACTGAATAACCAAAAGAGCGTATCCACTCAACTAGCATTTTCAAAGCGGCGGGTTGGGGATGTTGTAAATTGAAAGCTTTACCTATGGATTCTTTTTGGCGTGATAGATAAACGATCGCTTTACTTACATAGTCCACAGGTGACATATCCAACATATAATCTACATCAGGGAAATATCCCATTTGTAGACAGCCCTTGGTCATCAGATTGATAAAGTCATGTGTGTTACAAATGCCTGTCTTGCTATCACCTGAAATCAGTGGTGGTCTGTGGATAGTTACAGGAAGTCCACGGTCACGAGCAATTTTAACTAACTTTTCAGCTACCCATTTAGTTTGTGAGTAACCAAGATAGATACCTTCCCAATGATTAAATTCATCCTGCTCTTTAACAACCTTACCAGCATAAGCAGTGGATTCAAAAACAGCAACACTAGAAACGTAATGTACAGGCTTGACTTTAACTTGACAAGCCAATCTCAAAACTTCTTGAGTTCCTAAAACATTAGCTGCTTTCAGTGCAGAGTATGGGAAAACATAATTCAATAAAGCAGCACTATGATATATAGTATCAATATTGGCAGCTAAAATTTGAAACTGTTCCGAACCAATACCTAATAATGGCTGAGATAAATCGCCGACAATCGGAATAATTCTGGAGCTAAATTCTTCCTGCCAAATTGCATACTGTTCCAGATTCTTTTGAAGTTTGCTTTTGCCTTCTTCGGCATTAGCAGCACGTACTAAACAATAGATATCCGCATTAGTTTCTTGTAGCAATTCCCGGATGATAAAGGCTCCTAAAAAGCCTGTTCCTCCAGTTAAAAAGATGTTCTTAGGTTCACCCACAAGTACATTAGATGCCGCACCAGGATGGATGGTAGGGTCAAGAACAGCCTCAGCACCTAAATCTAGAACAGAGGGAGCAGTGTTGGCATTAGAGGCTACTACCTTTGTATCTTGAACTGGTGAACCATCTTGTACTTCTTCAGCTAAACGCTGTGAAAGAGCTTCAATATTTGGATAATGCCACAGTAGCAATGGAGATGGTTGAAATCCTAGTAACTTTTCTAAGTTACTTACTAAAATCATTGCTTGGGCTGAATCCAACCCATAGTTTTCTAAATGTTCTTTGATATCTATTTCATCAGTTGCAACTCCTAGCAACTTAGCTAAGTTAGATACCAAAAATATTTGAATATCGTCTGCTGTGAAAGACTGTTTTATAGTCATTTTTAAATCTCCAACAATGATGTAGAACGAACAGGGTGATACTGACTGTAATAATCGGAAGTTTGCAGCCCTTGAATTTTCAAATTTTGGACACGGTACAAAAAGGCTGCACCAGTCATAATTTGATTAGCAACATCAACTACCTGCCGATTATTTGGTTCAGACAGGTAAGAACCGCGTACCCAGTCATTGAAACCGCCCATTGCCGGGCCACACCAAATTTGATAATCGACTTCTCTACCTTTTTCACCAGAACTAGACCAGCGAGAAGATAATCCTAAATACCAACGGAAAATCAACGCCATTTTCAGTTTAGGATTATTGACTGCTTTCCCAAGTTTCTCAGGATTCTTTTGGGATAAATAAGCCGCAGTTCCTTCCCATACTTCGGCAATAGTTTTGCGAAAAACTTGTTTTTCTAATTTCTCTCTTTCTGCAAGGGGAATGCTTTCAATGGAATCATAAGCGCGATAGAGTTCAAATAATTTCTGCGCTCGCATGGGGAACATTGTACCCCGTTTGAGAACTTGCAATTTGACTCCCATTTCAAACATATCTGCGGCTGGAGCCATTATCATATCAGCCATTTCTGCTTGGGCTAATAACTTTTTGGTATGTTCACAAGCCCCAGATTCAACGCATGATTGATTGATTGAGCCAGTCATTATATAAGCAGCACCCATCATAAAGGCTGCTAATGCTGATTGTGGTGTCCCAATTCCCCCTGCTACGCCGATTCTAATCGGTGTTTGGTAATGATATTGGGCTTGAATTTCATCCCGCAAGGCAATAACAGAAGGCAGCAAACAAACCAGGGGACGGTTATCTGTATGACCTCCAGAATCAGCTTCGACGGTAATATCATCAGCCATCGGAACTTTAGTTGCAAGAGTTGCTTGTAACTCAGTAATTAATCCTTGTTGCAGAAGTTCTTTGAGTATTCTCGCTGGTGCTGGTTGCAGAAATTTAGTAGCAACTTCTCGACGAGAAATTTTGGCAATGACTTTATTTTTGATTTCAATTTGATTGGCGCTATTCAACCCCAATCCAGCAACCCGGTAATAAACAATGTTGGGGGTCAAGTCGAGAAATGCAGATGCTTCTACTGTTCTCACTTGATATTTGAGGTATAAATCCACAGCCCGGCGTTCAATCGCAGGTTCATTGGGACTGTGAATTAAATTAAATGCATAAGGCCCTTGAGGTAAAGCTTGTTGAATGCGATTTATGGCTGCTTCCAAACGTTCTGGAGTCAAACCACCTGCACCAAAGGAACTTAAAATTTGCGCTTTTCCGAGTGCAATGACCATTTCTTCAGAAGCGATTCCGCCAGCCATTGCGCCGGTAACATAGGCATATTTCACTCCATGAGAGGAGAGAAAATTGGGATCTCCAAACTGTTCAATGCGGATTGGTGCTGCAAATGTTAGCAGTTCTACTTGTGCTGTTGTGCCATTATCACCAGGGGATAAATAACCCTCATTAGTGACACCGATTTTTCCGGCAACTTTCACGATGTAGCAGGGTTTATTTAACACCATCAATTTATCTTTGATGGTTTGTTTCTCGAAAGATACAGTTTCTAAAGAACCTTTCCAAACTTGATTTTTGTTATAAGACCAAGCGGAGAAGTTAAGACCATTATCGTGTTTACTTAGTACCGTATCTACGGTTGTCACGGTAGTTATCCCTCGGATTACAATTATTAAATAAGGGGAGTGGGGAGTGGGGAATAGGGAGTGGGGAAGAAATATTTTCCTTTTATCAGTTCACCCTTCCCCTTACCCAAGGTCATTGACGGTTGAAGTATGTAGACTTATGTCAAGATTCGTCGTTAAGCAAGTTTTGGGCGCAAGCTAGTTGCAATTGGATGATTTCGCTCATTTGTTGACTGTAATCTTGTCTAGCTTGTAAGAAGGCAGTGTGTGCTTTAGTTATCTTTGAATTATTCGCATTGAGCTTTTGATACTGGGTCTTATTTAAATCGAACATGCTGATGATGCTACTAATTTTTTTAGTGATGACAGGTGGCGAATGAAGAAGATTTTGCTGCCCAATTGCGCTTGACTCAGAAGATTGTAATTGTTCTCTCGTTTCAAAAACGTTATCAATGATATTTTTCGGTTTTACTTCTTCTGGCTGAGGCAAGATGTTAGGGGAGTAATTTTCTTGTTGGGTGATTTGATTGGAAGTGTTAAGAGAATCTGTGATTTCAGATTGTTGGGCATCAGGTATATTTAGATGCTGTATTTTGAAGCGATCGCATTTAATATCCTCAACCAAATTTTCAACAAGTTTACGATTATCTTCGCTCAAAATTGTAGCAGCGATGGCTTTTCCACCCAAGGTAACTGTTCTCAATGTTGCTTTATTTTGATTAGCGGTTCCTTGAGCTTTGTTGTAAAGTGGTGATAAATCCACGTTCACCTGATGACTGAGTAGTTTTGCTAATGCTTTGACCATTGCAGCATGGTCATCCATCCCTCTACGATTCAGAGAGACTGTGATATGTTCTTTGTTGCCGAGAATTTTATCAATCCATCGTGAACAGACATTACCTGCACCGGCTTCTAAAAATATTTTGACCCCATCACCATAGACACGATTAACTAATTGCGGAAAATCGAGTTCTTGGCACAATCCTTTGGCGATATTGTGAGCAATGGTATCTCTTTCGAGTGCGACTGGTTGATAATCGGCGGCAGAATAAAACACAATCCCAGGAAGATTTTGTGATGGTAAGCTGTTTACCTTCTTGATTTCCTCGTACTGCGATCGCATCGCCTCACAATGTATCACATGGTCGAAGGGAGCGGGGAACGCATTGCAACCTAAAGTTTCAATCACTCGCTTACAGGCGGCATCATCACCTGCAATTAATACTTCTTCTGGTGTGTTGATTTGCGTTAAGTAGACACGATTCTCTTGTTTCAGGCATTCTCTAACTTGCGATGGAGTAGCCATGAGAACATAAGTATTCCAAAGATTGTTGTTTGGCGAATCTGTTAATCCCCAATATTCACGCACAGCATTTTTTGGCCCAGATAACTTATCGCCAAATAGAGGTGATGAGTTTAAAGTATTACTTCCACCCTCAAAATCACTCCAAACCCCTTGGGCAACCATCATACTAGTTTCACCCAAGCTATACCCAAATACAGATTGCGGCTTGACTTGAAAATCATCTCGGAAAATTGCTGTCATGTATCTAGCAAAGGCGATTTCACTTTCAAACATTGCCAGTGAATCATCTAACAATTGCTTTTCGAGTGTTTCTAGTTGCCTAGTTGTTAATTTAGGTAAGCTTCTGGGATAAACCAGCTTTTCAACATCGGCAGCCCGGTTGTAGAGATTATTACTTTTTAAGTCCTCGAAAACTTTCGGAAATAAGCGAAAAACAGTCCGACCAATACCGATATAAGAATTGACTGCTGCGGGGTAAACGTAAGCAACTGCTCCAGTTTTACCCAATGGTTTTGCTGTGAAATAGCTACCTAGTGGTGTTTGCCAATCTGCGCCGTTTTCAAAGGCATTGTTTACACCTTTGCGAGCAGATTCAATTTCTTTGAGTAAATCTTTTGTGTTACGTCCTGTAATTGATAAGACGTATTTTGGATTAGATAGCTGCTCAAAGGTAGCGAATGTTTCGCTGGCGGTAGCTGATAAAGAAGAACTAGCTTCGATGGATTTCTGGAGATGGTTTAGGATATCGGGTATAGTGGAGCGATCGCTAACTGCTATCGGAAACAGATGAAAAGGCATTTGTTGCAAATATCTGTTGTCGCGCTCCTCTTGGCTGGGTTCTTCCGATAAGATTAAATGGGCGTAGCTGCCATCTATACCCATGCTATTAATTGCTGCTATTCTGCGTGTGCCGCCTTTATCGACAAACCAAGGTCTTGATTCCATCGCCACATAGAAAGGGCTACCTTCCCATACTTGCGGTGTTTTGACACCAGACCATTTGGGAGTGGCGGGAATATACCTGTAATAAAGACAGAGAGCAGTTTTGATTAAGCTAGCAATTCCCGATGCTGTATAGGTGTGGCCAATATTGGCTTTGACGCTGCCCAATGCACAATGCAAACCGTTGCCCACTTTCGGATAAGCTTGCAGTAAACCTGTGATTTCCGCTTCATCTTCCTGGGGAACGCCGCTACCGAAGACTTCCACATAGTTAACTTCTGTGGGTTGAATCTCCGCCATCTCGAAAGCTTGTTTGCAGACATCACTGATAGCTGAGGCATCAGGTTTTACCAAAGCATCACTCAAAGTAGAATTACCTTGTGCAAAACTCATGGCATCAATTACTGCATAGATGCGTTCATTATCTTCCTTAGCAGCTTCGTAGCGCTTGAGGACGACAGCACCCGCACCTTCGCCAACTGTCCAGCCATTAGCTTGTTGGTCAAAACCCAACGTATTCACACCCGTATTAATTGGTGCAAATTGGCTGCGGAATAAGACGTTTTCCACACCGCCGGCTAAATCTACCGCACCCACAACCACCGCGTCTACTTCTCCAGTAGCGAGTAGCATTTGGGCAACTTCCAAGGCTTTGAGGGCAGAATTTTCGCCAGCGCTGACGGTGAATGCAGGACCAGTGAAATTCCACAAAGCAGAAATCCGGCTTGCCATAATGTTGGCGATGTGACTTACATATTCACCGATTTCTACTGGTTGGTGAATGCTATCTTTGACAATGGTTTCCAGTTGGGAAAGTTGTTCAGCAGGTAGAGAAATTCCTTGGTTGAGTAAGCCGTCCTTAACTTGCCAAGATAGATTCCATCTTTGCTGTAGCTGATGCACAGAGAATTCTGTTTCGGCAGCGACTATAACCGCTACATTGCCACCCTCCTGTAGTTTCGCATCTTTGACGGCGCGATCGCTAACCTTCAGAAGCAACAATTGTTGTGGATTTAATTTCTCTATTTCATTCGGCGGGATTTTGCATGATAAAGTATCGATTTCAAAATCCTTGATATATGCCCCTACTGGTGCTTTTCCATCTGCTAAACCGTACTCTTTCAGGACACTTTCTTGATTTTCTATCCCATGCCATCTTTGAGGCGGTAGGAAAGTAAAATGCTGTGTTCCATCATAAATGCTGCGTTCAAAAGCATCTAAACCATTGCAGTTACCGAAAAAGGCATCCATGCCAACAATGGCAACTTTGGTAGGTGGAACAGGTGGAGTTGATTCAACTGATTCTGTTGTATTTCCTTGTTCTAAAATCAGATGAGAATTAGTGCCGCCAAAACCAAAAGCACTGATAGCCGCCCGTTTGATTGGTGGGTTATTATTAGGCCATGCTGTAGCTGTTCTAACAATTTTGTCGGCGGAAATTGTACCTTTTTCTGAAATTAAAGGTTCCGAAACATTCATGGTTGCTGGAATTACACCATGCGACATACTCAAAATCACTTTAGTCAAGCCAACCATACCAGCAGCAGTTAGCAAGTGACCAGTATTTGCCTTAGCAGAACCCACCAGAGGCGCGGCTTGATTTTGACCAAAAAATGTTTCGATGGAGTTAAATTCGGTTGTATCTCCTAGTAATGTACCGGTGGCATGACACTCTAAATAATCGATGCTTTTAGGACTAAAATTCGCCTCATTATAGGCTCGTTCAAATGCTAAAACTTGTCCTTTAGGATTCGGACTCAGTAAATGTTTACCTTTGCCATCATTCGAGAGTCCATTACCGCAGATAGTGGCGAGAATATTATCACCATCTCTAACGGCATCAGAATATCTCTTCAGCATCACCATCCCAACACCATCGGCGGGGATTAATCCTCTAGAGGACTTATCTAAGGGACGGCTGATGCCGTTTTCTGCATACCCTTGAACACCGGAAAATAACATCCGCACGAATAAGGAATCTGCACAACTGATGGCTCCAGCTAACATGACATCAGCTTTGTGTGACCACAAGTAATGAGATGCTAGTTTAATCGCATAAAATGATGAGGAACAAGCAGCATCCAGACATAAATTAATCTGGGATAGAGATAAAGCTTGAGCTACGATAGATGCTGGTAAACCAGATATCATCGCATTGTATAAAGATGCTTTAGTTGCACTTGGGACAGCCAAATCAAAAGCTTCATACTGCAAAAGCTCTCTGACGGCAGGATTAAT
Organism: Nostoc sp.; assembly: GCA_041743605.1. Lineage (GTDB taxonomy): Bacteria > Cyanobacteriota > Cyanobacteriia > Cyanobacteriales > Nostocaceae > Nostoc. The sequence goes on along the minus strand of JBGTMK010000119.1, from coordinate 1,844 downwards.
AGCTTGCTGGTAAATTGGAGAGAATAATTGATTAGATAATTTTGTTGGGAATGATAAATTACCTAAAATTACGCCGCATTTTGCCAGGACAGTTTGATTACCCCAATAACCACTCTGTACAATTGCTTGTTTAGCGGCATACAATGACCATTTGAAGGTGTTATCTAAACCAGCAACAAATTCTGATGGTAGATTGTATTCGGAAGGATTAAACTCGAAGTTGCGGATGTAACCGCCTTTGAGGGAATAAGTTTTGTCTGGTGTACCTTTAACTGGATTGTGAAAAATTGTCGGATCTACTCCGATTTCTTCGACGGTTGCAGAGGATGTCGAATCTTTTTGATTAAGGATGTTTTGCCAGTATTCTTCAGGATTTTTAGCATCGGGGAATAGGCATGATAATGCGATGATGGCTATTTTTTCCACGATTTATATGCTCCGAGTTTGGGTATTTAGCAAGAGATAATTAAAAGGCAGGATTTACGCTGTTCCCCAAACTTTAAACGAGGCAAGTTATAGCAATCCTAAGATTAAGCTAGCTTTGATAGTTTGTAGTAAAGACTTTCGTACTTAGCACAACATTTCATGAATTCTCTGCGAACCTTTGCGTTTCCCTTTGCGCCCCTTTGCGTTTAAAATTCAACCCTCAATTCGCCACGAGTTCACGGACTAAAGTCCTTACTACAAACTTTGAATTTCACAGATTACTTGCTTGTAAGCATTTTCATTGACCAAATAATGGCGTGAGCGCCGAGCATTCGTGAGTATATTTTTCCTTGGCGATCGTGTATGATAAAATTTCCGATCGCACTACTTGGTGTCTTAGCTAGTACTTCACAAGAAACGTAAAATGTTTCGTTATGTGGTATCATCGCAAATTGTTCAAACTTTTCTACTTTTCCTGGTAAACAACCTTCTTCATGAAAGTGTTGTGTCCAAACCCATAAGGCGTGCATACTCAAGTCTGTTGTGTAAGGATTTACCCATTGCACCGGGAATTGTCCTTGTTGTTGGGGGCTGAGTTCTGGCCACAGACATTCTGTAGTGATTTTTTCAGGACTGATGTTTAAAACTCTTTTAATTTCTTGAAAACCAGGGCCGTGAAATAATGTAGCCCCACCATTTTGGTAAAATGCTTTTCCTGTAGCGGTGATGATATTATCTTCTTCGAGATTGAGAGATTCATAAGTGGGTACATCTGGGATTTCTCGCTGGAGATTGAGTTGAGCGCTAAAATGAAAGTGGATTCTGCCTTCTGGGTTTTTACTCGATATTTTGGCTTTAAGTTCGATTTTTTCAAGATTAACTTTAGAAATTTCTTCTATTTCTAAAAGATGTTCCTTCGCTAATGTCTCATTGAAAGTAATCCCCTTTAAAACTTTAAAATCTTGGTAATTGAACAACCGATAACCGGGATATAATTGTTCACAAGCATTAATAATCCAGGTCATTGCACAAGTTGCTGGTAAAACTGGAGAACCAGCAATAGTATGATCGTGTAAAAATGGATTAGCCTCCAATGTCATTTGGCGACGGATACGATAGGTTCGTAGTTCTGAATCTAGTTCTGTAGCCATTGGAACTAGTGGACTACCAATGACAACTTGTGCGGTTGCATGGTTGGTATTATCCATTTCTTTAACGAGCATTTGTGCCCCAACTGCAATCGGAATTATTTCAATTTTTCGCTCTTGAAAAATCTTCTTTAATTCTGCTGTTACCATTCCACTGTCCCAAGCGCCCCAGTTGATAGCGACTACATGACACGAGGGATATTGTTGCTTGAAAATATGGGCTGATTTGTTCAGAATTTCATTTGCGATCGCATAATCAGATTGTCCGGG
>JBGTMK010000118.1:0-3709 GCA_041743605.1 Nostoc sp. | reverse complement strand
CGGAACGATACAAACTGGCTAACTCTCTAATTTCTTCTGCCCGTAAGGACTTTAGCCCTTTTTTTTCTATCTGCCTTAATAGTGCATCCAAACGCTGCCAATTTGGTTCTCGTCGCGCAATCCAACGTTGAATATTCATGAATTTTGGGAACACTGAATTTAACTTAGCTTAAGATAGCCTCAAAATCATCTCCGTAATTTCAAGGAAAATTTACTATTATGTCTGAAAACTTTGGATCTTCTAGTCAGATACAACCACTGAGTATCGGTAACGTTGTCAGTGCTGCGGTGCGATTGTATCGTTCTCATCTAAAGACTTATCTTAATCTAGCTGCGATCGCTCACTTGTGGATTCTAGTTCCGATTTATGGCTGGGCAAAATATGCAGCCATTTCTGGACTAATTTCACGCTTGGCTTTTGGAGAATTGATTTACCAACCTGAAGGTGTCCAAGACGCTAGGAGCCATGTCAATCCACGTCTTTGGTCATTTTTGAGAGTTGGTTTCCAAGTAGGTATATCTTTGTTGGTAATTTATATTGGATTAGCGATCGTAGGCGGTGTGCTAGCTGCCTTGATTGGAGTAATTGCAGGAGGGATATTTGGGACTTCCAGCATTCTAGTCGCAACCACGTTGGCAATAATTGTCACAGTAGTTATTTTGCTGTTGGGACTAACCTGGTTCTACTCCCGTTGGATAATAGCAGAAGTGCCCTTAGCAGTTGAGGAAAATATCAATGGTAGCGAAAGTGTTGCCAGAAGTTGGGAGTTAACTAAAGCCTCAGTATTTCGCATTCAGGGCGTTGTTTTAGTTGCTTTTATCGTTACATTGCCGTTGCTATTTGTATTAAACTATATACCTAGCTTATTCCTAATAGGGCTTGAGCGTGGTTCTGCTATCTACTCAATTGTGTATTTGATTTCTTGGATTGGAAGCTTCATCGGTGGAATTTTAGTCATGCCATTCTGGCAAGCACTAAAGGCTGTTTTATACTTGGATTTGCGTAGTCGGCGTGAAGGTCTAGGTTTGCAATTACGAGAACCTCCCTCGCAAGATTTTCGTTAATTCAACACCTTTATTCAACTCAATTACTTTTGAATTAGTTAAAATATGCGCTTTTTTAATCGCATTACATTCCAGACTCCAGAAAGTGTAGAGTTGGAATTCACTCTAGCAGGAATCGGTAATCGAGCTTTGGCACTGCTAATTGACTATACACTTTTGAGTGTAACCTTGCTTGTATTTCTCTTTACCTGGACTGTCTTTTCTACTCAACTATTCAATTTTTTTGAAGGCTTAATTACGAATGCTCAGAATTTAGGACTTTGGTTAATAGCAATTTTCTTCCTGATCGGCTTTGCAATTTACATTGGGTATTTTGTATTTTTTGAAACCTTGTGGTTTGGACAAACTCCTGGTAAGCGAGTTACTAAAATTCGCGTGGTTCGAGATGATGGTAGACTGATTGGGCTACAACAAGCAACGCTACGTGCTTTACTGCGACCCTTTGATGAAACTTTGTTTATTGGCGCTTTTTTTATTATGTTGGGTAGCCGCGAAAAGCGCTTAGGTGATTTGGCTGCTGGTACAATTGTGATTCAAGCTCAAACACCCACTGCATCTGCGACGTTGACAATTTCAGAACAGGCAAAAGTACTTCATGAGCAGTTAGTACAAATTGCTGATTTATCACCACTGATGCCAGATGATTTTGCTGTTATTCGTGAGTATTTACAGCGGCGTGGCGCAATGTCATTAAAGGCAAGAGCCTCATTATCTTTAAAGTTAGCCGAGCAAGTTGTAGCTATTATTAATTTAGAAAAGTTGCCAGAAGGTGTTACGCCTGAGGTATTTTTAGAAGCTATTTACCTCAGTTATCAACAACCGGGATTTTAGGCTGGAGATTTTATTTATAAAATTGACAAAAAGCTAGGTTTACCTAAGAGGTTGTTTGAAAAGTAGTTAGCTGTGATTTTAGGCACTTGTTGATCCCCCCTAACCCAATACTGCTCGGTTAAGCATTTTTAACTCGGCATTGGGTTTGGGGTAAAGGTTAAAGGGTAAAGGTTAAAGGTTTTTCTTTCCCCTTTTCCCCTTAACCGACAAGTATTGCCCCCTAACCCCCCTTAAAAAGGCTACGGTGTACACACAAGTCAAATTACCCCCCTTAATTCCCCCAATGCATTGGGGGGATTAAGAAATCTAGTTCCCTGCCCTTTCCAAGGGGCTACGGTGTATACACAAGTCCACCCCAAGCGAGTTTCTAGCTAAGAAAGATAAATTCAAATTGTCTGATCACTCCTCACTCCTAAGAGGTAAACTGCGAACCCAGAATCATTGTCCCAATCCCAACATCAGTAAAGATTTCTAGTAATAGGGCGTGGGGAATGCGACCATCAATGATGTGTGCTGCACGGACTCCTTGAGCAAGCGATCGCACACAACAACTCACTTTCGGAATCATCCCACCGCTGACTATACCACTAGCAATCAACTCGCGGGCTTCACGGATATCTACTTTCGGAATCAAAGTAGATTGGTCTTTGTAATCTTTTAAAATTCCACTGGTATCGGTCAGTAAAATTAACTTTTCTGCACCTAACGCAGCAGCAATTTCTCCAGCTACAGTATCGGCGTTAATGTTATAAGCTTGTCCCGTTTCGTCTGCGGCGACGCTGGAAACTACCGGAATATAACCATTGCTAGCGAGGGTGTCTAAAATCTTGATGTTAACATTGCTAACTTCCCCCACAAAACCGATGCCTTCTTGACCTTGGGGACGGGCTGTAAATAGATTACCGTCTTTACCGCAAAGTCCTACAGCCAATCCACCAGCTTGGTTAATTAGCGCGACAATTTCTTTGTTAACTCGACCAACTAAAACCATTTCCACCACATCCATTGTGGCGGCATCAGTGACTCGCAAACCATTCTTAAATTGTGGTTCGATGCCCAGCTTATCTAACCAACTGTTAATTTCTGGGCCACCGCCGTGGACTACAATCGGACGCAAACCGACGCAGGATAAGAATACAATGTCGCGGATAACTTTGTCTTTGAGTGTGCTATCTTTCATGGCTGCGCCACCATATTTGACAACAACAGTGCGACCGGCGAATTGTTGAATATAAGGTAGTGCTTCGCTTAGTACACGCACACGAGTGGCTTCAGTTTGCCTGATGTATTCAGAATCGTTGTCCGTCATGAGGAGCCTAACAGAGAGAGTTAAAACCTATTTCAGTCAGTGTAGAAGACTTTGGAACTCCTCACAATCTCTCGTGTCAAAGTTGAGTATGTTTGTACTATGCTGATTCCAGCAATCTGACTGGATTTGTAGAAATATGGTTGCTTGTTGTTTAAATAACAGTGTTTCAGCTAAATTAGCTTTTGAGCAATAGCATTAAACCCTAATTTCACAACGTAACAGCGATCGCTCCTTCAAAGCTCTAGAAACGTACTCTTGATATTTTGCTAGTTTATCCACTCTACAATCACCTCATCTACTGGATTGTAAACAATTAAACTGATTCATGAAAAATATCTTTTGCAGACACAGTTGGCTCAATATTCCCCATTAATGAGAAACAGCTTTTTTCAGGATGCCAGGAATTCCCTCAAGTACTCGCTTGGCAATGTCTTCAGGTGTATCTCCCTCTCGCTCGATGATATGCAAATCAGCTTGAGAATAAAGTGCTATTCGTTGTTCGAG
>JBGTMK010000117.1:0-3564 GCA_041743605.1 Nostoc sp. | reverse complement strand
CATGGTATTCGGCAGCCGTGAGATTGTTTGGGTATTCAATTGTCGCGCTATTCATCGGCTCTCCCCTTGGAATTCCTTGGAGAGAACTCTTTCAAGCTGCGAAACTCTTGCTCTAGCCTGGATATTCCGAAAATTTCCCTTTGTCACAGCACAAAATTGCCATGCGAAAGCTGCACTCGACCCCATGCGCTCAACTACAGCGCTCTTGGGGCATTCTCTATTTATCACGATATTTTCCCCTGATAACTCGGTTGACAAGTTCAGAGGGGGTTGCATCAGTTATCAGTCAACAGTTAACAGTTATCAAAGACTCTGACTGATAACTGATAACTGGTAACTATTATTCGCGCTGCTACTTCTTTTTGCTATAAAATTCGGAGTTTTTTCTTAACTAAATTTAATATTTTACTAACTTGAAGAATTTTAACAGCCAAAAATCAGCCACCAAAAATTCGACGATCTGGTGACAACCCCTGTATAATAGGGAAAGCAGCGCGGATTTAACTCAGTCGGACAATTTTTGTGGTAATCTTAGTCGCCAAACTTTAACAACCACTTATTTTGTTCCTTCGAGATCAACCCCGCTCTGAGGTTATATGAAATTTAAGATTCGTACAAAGCGCGACTCCCTAGTGGCGCTTTGTGCGTTAAATGTGGGTATTGTTGTAAATTCTTCACCTCTATCTCCTTTACGTAACTATTCAGCTTGATTTTACATAACTTGTGGTCTTTCCGTATCTAGCGGGATTCTGATTTTTTTGTTTGACTCCTCCATATTTACCTGCGTTTGTTCCAGCTTACCCTGATTGGGTAATCGCTTTTTCAAGAAGTAGCACCTAACGCAGAGGTTGTTTCTGCCTTGGGCTTGCGCTCGAAAACTTGTATGTTGGGTTTCTCTAATACGAAACCCTGTTCTGCTTGCTGTCCAAGTTTACCTACAATTGCTCCTACCCATTGAGAATAATTACTTGCAGCATCGGTCAGTTTCTTCCAAATCTTTACTTTAGCTGTGGCTGGAATGATTTGTCTGTCGTAGTCTAGGTCAAAATGCTGCCAACCGTTCTCTATGTCCTTAGGTTGTGGCAGTTCATTGACTTTAATTGTGATTTCTAGTTTGCCTGTAATCATAGCTACCTTTGTTAAAATGTGAGCGCTAATTCTGGTGAAGCATTAGATGTATGCACCAGTCCTGGTATATTTTTCCTAATATATTTTTTGACTATAGGTTGAAGAGTAAAACTACTTTCTTCAGAAGCAGAATCCTTAATAGTTTCAATTAAAAACTGCTTTTCCAACCCTTCTAATGCTGTAATTAAATCTGATATTGATAACGATATTGATTCCTTTTCATTCAAGCCATTTAATAAGCTAGTAAATTTAACAGGTTTTGAGTTTAAAGTTAACTCTTCTGCTATATAAATCATAATTTGTTGTTGAATTTTACTTAATAAGTAACCAAAGGCTTTATCAAGCATTGCTTGAAATTGGCTACTGAAAAGCGTAGTTCTATTTTCAAAAAACTTTTGAACACTTCCGCCAAAAAACTGGTGAATTCGGGTAACTACCGTCTTTAACTCTAAAGGATTGCCATAGTAAATTTTAATTAATTCGTTGCATTTCTCTTCGTCATCCAATCCTTGATCAAATAAAAGTTGCATTGCAGGATCAGTCTCTAAACCTTTTATTTTTAGATATTGAATAGGCCGTCCTGCTATTATAAGATCCTCAAATTCATCAGGAAAAACTCGATTAGTTAAGAGCAAGCAACTTTGATTCATTTCCTCTATTAATCTGCGAAAAAATAGTTTGTACTCTAGGTGTTGCTCTAAATTAGTTGTTTCAAACAAGGAATCGGATTCATCCAATACCAAAAGACATCGGCGCGATTGCATTTGCTTGATCAATGCTGAAACCATTGCTTGAGTAAATTTAGGTGAGTCTAGCTTAGGCTCTAAAGGTTGGATTAGCTCTATTAGCTCGGCTATAAAGTCTTGAAGCAGTGGTGCATGGGCAACTGATTTCCAAATTATGCAATCAAATTTGGGTTTGGATTCTACACTAATCTCTTGTATTAGCTTTGCAGCTAATGCAGTTTTACCAATGCCTGCTACCCCTACTAACGATACGCAGCGTTGCTTTATTATTAATTCTTTTAAGCAAGATAGTTCTCCTGCTCGTCCATAAAAACTTGATATGTACCGAAAATGACTACTCAAAATTTTAAATCTTTAATTACATTATCGCTGATAGGAAGAAGGACTAGATTTAGGGTAGGTAGTTTATATCTGGCTATCCTCCTACAAATGTGAGTTATTGTATTAATCCCCTATGCGAGCAACGTCAAAATCCTAATGACATTGAAAAATGTCTTTTTTGTGGTACTTCGCTAGTGATTAATGACCGCATCCGATTAATTAAGCCATTGAGAGCGTTGAATGAAAACCCATTCAGCTATACTGAAGTTTTTGAAGTAGACGACGCTGGTACTCAATGGAATCCTGACCGCAGACAGCGAGTTATGAAAGTTCTGAAAATGAACTCGCCGAAGCTGGTTGAGTTAATCGAGCGGGAATCTCTAAGTTTACGGCTAATCCATCATCCAAATATTCCCAAAAGTACCTTAGATGACTTTTTTGCTTTTGTTCCTAACAATAGTTCTTTAACCTTGCATTGCTTGGTTATGGATAAAATTGAGGGGCAGAATTTAGAGCAATGGATAGAATCTAACGGGTGTATTTCGCAATCTCAAGCATTAGAATGGGTAAAACAATTAGTTGAAATTATTGCCGTAGTACACCAGGCTAATTTTTTTCACAGAGACATTAAGCCTTCTAATATAATTCTCCAGTCAAATGATCAATTAGCATTAGTGGATTTTGGTGTGGTACGAAGAGTAACTAGCACTTACCTAGCTAAAATAAGTGGAAGTGGAGGAGATAGCACAACTAGAGGAGGAAAGTATGAAATTACATCTGTTGGTACACCTCGTTATTCTCCACCAGAACAAACGGATGGACAGGCAGTACCGCAATCAGATTTTTATGCTTTAGGTCGCACTTTCATCCATCTACTTACTGCAATTCAACTAATTGATTTACCTACAGACAAAAAAACAGGAAGATTAATCTGGAGAAACAAAGCACCGCAAATTGACAAACCTTTTGCTGATTTTATTGATGAGTTGACAGATCCTTTACCAGGGGAACGTCCACAAAGTACTCAAGTTATTTTGCAGCGTTTAAAAAAGCTGCCTCAGCAAATTAAAAATTATAAATTAGCTAATTCTAAAGTATTTAAATATAGCAAGTATACATTGATTGGTTTAGGAATTCTTGGGGGTATCTTTCTATTTCTACCTCTAGCAGCAAACTATTTAGTAGCCCAAGGACGAAAGTTAGAAGCAGTGAATAATTCTCAGGAGGCACAAGAGCTTTTTAATTGGGCCATTAAAATTAATCCTCAATTAAAACTTAGTATTGCAGAATTTTACTTTAATAAAGCTTCTCGAAATATAGATAATTCTAAGATAGCTAGAAAGTATTATGAACAAGCAATTAAATACAA
>JBGTMK010000116.1:0-3080 GCA_041743605.1 Nostoc sp. | reverse complement strand
AGAACAAATGATTGAGACGTTGAGCAGTTATCAAGGGGTAACGTTATTTGTCACCCATAATTTAGAAGAAGCCTATGAGATTTGTGAACAACTGTTAGTTATGTCTGAAGGACAAGCGATCGCTTACGATCATAAACAATCTATTTTCGAGCGTCCAGCTACTTATACAGTTGCTCAACTAACTGGTTGTAAGAACTTTTCCAAGACCAGAGCAATTTCCCCCACACAAATAGAAGCCAAGGACTGGGGCTGTACTCTAAATGTGATTGAGCCAATTCCTAAATCATTAGCTTATGTGGGAATTCGCGCCCATCATCTCACCATTACAAATGACCCCAACGGTGAAAATACCTTTCCCTGTTGGTTAGCTCACACCAGGGAAACGCCCCACAGGATGACGCTTTATCTCAAGCTAAATAACCCGCCAACTCAATCAAACGATTACCACATCCAAGCGGAAGTATTCAAAGAAAAATGGTCAACTATCAAAGACCGTCCTTTCCCTTGGTATGTCAGATTAAATCCACTGAGTTTGTTTTTAATGCAACCATAACATCATGTCTATAACATCAAATCCCAAACGCTTGTTTGCGGGGATGGCTTTATTTGCCGTCACTTTAGTCATCACAATTCTAACAGCAATTTATACATCCCCTACCCTAGCACAACAACAATTATCTCTGACTGTTTCATCAGCGATCGCTCTTTCTGAACCATTAAAGGAAATCAAACAAGTCTACCAACGTCAACAACCCAACGTTAAACTTATCTACAATTTAGGTGCTTCTGGTGCTTTACAACAGCAAATTGAAAGTGGCGCGTCTGTAGATGTTTTTATCTCCGCAGCCCCAAAACAAATGGATGCTCTAGAAACCAAAGGACTTTTACTGGATAATACTCGTCGCAACTTGGTAACTAACCGCATCGTATTGATTGTACCAAAAGCCTCTAAAGAGATTTCTAGCCTCCAAGACTTGACAAAATCCCCAGTCAAAAGAATTGCCATTGGTAATCCGAAAAGTGTACCCATCGGCCAATATTCCGAAGAAATCTTTAAAAATGTCGGCATTACAGAGAAAATCAAATCTAGGCTTGTATTTGGTAACACTGTGCGTCAAGTCTTAGGTTATGTCTCATCGGGCAACGTCAATGCTGGCATAGTCTGGGTTACTGATGCCAAAACATCAAAACAAGTCAAAGTAGTGCAGACAATACCAGAAAACTTACACTCACCAGCTATTTTTCCTGTGGCAGTCGTAAAAAATAGTCAAAATACTAATGCGGCTATTACTTACGTGCAGTTTTTATTTAGCAATACAGCCAAAAACATATTTACAAAATACGGATTTCGTATAGCTTCTTGATCTCCTACGGTAAGTAAAAATAAGCACAATTAGTAAGATAGATAGAATTGAATGATGGCACAGGGTACATCCGATAAATCTGCTCTCAAATTTATAGTGATCTTGGGTATAGTTAGCCTCTGTGCCGATGCTACCTACGAAGGTGCAAGGAGCATTACAGGTGCTTATTTAGGAGTTTTAGGGGCTAGTGCTTTGATGGGAATTTTGTACGATAGGTCAATTAATAGTTTAATTATATTTTCCGTCCTAATTCAACTTGCTGCCGTACCAATTTTGTTGTTTGTCAATAAGAATGGGTCAAGAAATTAAGTCATAGATGCGGTTGTTTTTGGATGCACTCAAAACACTTAAGTCTACTGCTGCCATTGCCCTCGCCGTCGCATCAGCAGTAGTAGCTGAGAAATTAAAACCATAACTGGTAACTCAATCAAGGGGCCAATGACTAAGACAAGAGAAATTAAAGGTCGATGGGGAAATGCAGAAGCGGCAATTGCTAGGGACAGTGGGGAGTTACGGGCCAAAGTGGTGCAGCTAAGACAAGCAAACTCTTCGTAGGAAAACCCTAAGTAACGTGCGACCGATTGAGCTAACACAAAATTAACCACGAAGAAAAGAAACACAGGGATAAAAAGTTTAAATATTAATTCTGGATGCTGTACAATTACGTTTCCTTGTGAAGTGAAGATGGTAGCGATCGCTAAATTAAGGCAAATTACTTGAAATATTGCCATCTTTGAAAGCGTTTGCTGAAAACAAATATCACCTTTCCATCTGAGGATTAATTGTCGGGAAATAGCTGCTACAAACAAAGGTAAAATTAATACCCAAAACAAACTATCAAAAAGTTGAATCGGGTTTAGCTCTACCAACGTCCCCGCAAAAATCAATAGGTACACTGGAAGCAAAATAACTTGTAACACGAGATTTACTGGTAGTAGCGCAGTTGCTAAAGCGACATCTCCACGGGCAACACCTGTAAAAACAAGATACCAATCAGTACAAGGTGTGACCATCAACATAATTAGCCCTACCCATAAATCGGGGCTATCTTGCAAAAATAGATAACCACTACCCCAGGCTAAGATGGGAGTCCATAAAAAGTTAATGATTAGGCTTGCTGATGTCACCTTAAAATTCCGTAACGCCCGCTCAAAACCCTTTAAGGGTATTGGCAGGAAAGTTGCATACAGCATTAAGACCAATAGCGGCACAATTATCTTTGGAGCTAGATTAGCCAACCATCCTACTTGTGCTAATGCCAACCCTACGAAAACTGAAAGCAGTACTAAAAACGGCTGCACCTGATCAAATAATGGCATTACTGGACTTCGGAGCTAATTACAGCTAATAGTAAAAAGATATCATGGAATTGCCGCCCTGGTGTTTGAACGTTTATTTGACCGCATTGGCATATCTATTTTAATCGTTGCAGATGTTTTGTCTTCACTATTCGTATCGTTAGTCTTTTTAGACAATATCAATTGAACAAGAAATACTAGCCAACTATAGGTTCAATCACCTTGGTTGTATAATTCCAAAAAAAAAACAATAACCAAGACGTGGTGAAACAGGAAATTCTTCGTAATAACTTAAAACAAATCAGAACCCGCTTGGGTATGAACCAACAGGATTTGGCTAACTTGGCTGGCGTGACTCGTCAGACAATTAGCGGTGTAGAGTCATCACAGTATGCCCCCTCAACCACGATTTCCTTGC
>JBGTMK010000115.1:0-4189 GCA_041743605.1 Nostoc sp. | reverse complement strand
TATTTGTGGTAGCAGGCACTGTAGCAGTGATAGGATATCGAACATGGGCTGCTTGTAGCTTCTGAGTTGTCGTTGTGAGAGACAATAACTCTACTACGGCAGCCCTAACTCTTCATACTCTTTTTTTGGCGAAGGTATTGCTTTAGCTAATTCGTTCATGATTGTTTTTGAGGGGGGAACTTGTTGATTCCCCCGTGTTGATTACTGACGTAGGCGTGTTTGACTACTGTTCGTAGTGCGAAGCTGTGGTGCTGATTCTTCTTTGAAAATGCGATCGCCCTCCACAACTCCAAGTGCTTCTTCAAATGGTTGTGTAGCTCCAAGACAACTTAGCCCCTCAAACCCCTCAGCCTCCACACGAACTTCACCTGTAGCATTGTCGAAATGTATCAGTATTGAGCGTTCCATATTTATCTCCGTGCAAATTGTTGAACTTCCTGATGTCCGGCAAAAGTCAGCCGTAGAGTTTGCACAGTGCCGCTAGTTTCTTCGGCGATCGCACATTCACCAAACTGCTCTTGTAACTCGGCAGCTTTGACACGAACCAAATGCTTACCATAAGCCAGCATTAGTTTATTGCTGAAAAAGTCTTTGCCCAGCTTCGGAACTGTTTCGTAACTGTCGTGTATTACGTCGTACACGCCGCTTGACTGATTCCATTTGAACCCGATGTCTGCACGGGCTTTTATGGTGCGACCAGATACGATGATTTCAGCGCTTTGTCCTTGAGAGCCACCGTAGTATCCTTTTAGTGGCTGTGCTGTTTGGTGAACTTGCGGCGATAGGTTTAGATCCGTGAGGGCTTGCACCAAACACTCTTGATTGCTTAATTTGGTTTTGACTGTTGAGAAATGCGACACAAGTTATCTCCTTAGTTGTAAAACTGGTTTGAGAAATAGTAGAAGTGAGATATCCTTTTTGAGGTGAACACCCCAGAGGTGAACACCACATTTCCAATTCATTAGTTAGTCTTGAGCGATGCACCTTCGCCCAAGACTGTTTTTTACCTAAACTTGAAAGACATGACCGTAGCCTTCGACAAACCCACGTCGTCAGCCGCAAGTGATTGTAGATTGCGCTGTTCATCTAACAACTTGGTGCGGATCTCTTGCATTTTTTGCTGTAATTGACTGCGCGTATCTGAACCCAGATTCTTCGACTCAATCGCTGGATCATTAACGATAGAATCTAAGTGCGCCATCATCGCCTCCAAGCTACTGCCTGCCTCCGGGTCAGCATTCGCTAGTAGTACCTGAACCTTCATCAGATGGCGTTGCATCTTCTTTTTGAACTGCACCGGTTTACGTCCTGGCTCCCAGTCGCTTAATTCTTCGAGCAACTGCGCGGCGAGTTGTTCACCACCAGCGATCGCAGATTCCCGTAGCCTTTGCTCCAGATTTTGGTCATACTGCTGAATGAACTTGGTAATCTGGTCTAGACATTCGGCTTGCTGCTGATTGAGTTGTTCGGACAATGCCGGGATAATCACCGGGCGACCAATAATGACTTGCAAATAGTCTTCGAGATCGATCAGAGTCGGGAATGCTCTTAACAAGTTGGCTTTGACTGACTCTTGCTTATCCTGTGCTAATTCCCAAGTGTTAAGTGAGAGGAACTGATCAATCCGCTCTTGATAATCTTCGAGTCCTGATTCATAATCAGCTTTTAATTGATTACGTAAACCAGGGGCAATATTATCCCTAATATTAAGTAGTTGGCTCCAAACAAGTGGAGCCAAATCAATCGGACAAATCCAATCGCCAGTATCCGCAGACATCCACTCTTGAACTGAAGCAATCTCTTGCCTCAATTGGGCAGCAGCTTCATCGAGCTTCTTGAATACCTTAATACCCCGCAAACCGACTTCGGAATTTGTGACTTTCACGAGGTCTGATTCGATTTCAGAAACCTCAGCTTTTAGCACATCCGCCCATTTAGGTGCGGCAGACTTTGTACTTTTCTTTAGTTGAATACGAAAGCGAATGCGAGTTTTATTTAATTGCGAGAAATTGTGGCGCTCGACTACTGCATCAGTTAGGAAATTTGCAGCGATAGGGTTGTCGATTACTTGTACCATGATTATTCACCTCAATCATTATTTTTCACTTTCAATTCAGCGAAGCTTTCTTTGTGACTATTTCTCAGTTTCTGAATGTCTGTAGTAGCTCTATAGATTACTTTTGCAGAGCTATTTTGTAGCCGGATATGTCTTTTAATGACTGGTGGTTTATGTATGGACATAACAATTCGCAATTCGCAATTCGCAATTCGCAATTGCGGAGTAATTAAATAATTGAACCGTTGGGATGCAAGCTTCTTTAATTTCTTAATAGAAGATGAAAGAATACGTAGCATCCATTCTCAAAGCCCAGTATCGATGGCATGGGTTATTAATTGCGAATTGCGAACTGCGAATTGCGAATTGGATAAACCATGCCTTCGACTTCATAACAGCGAGTCATGAGTTTGTTTCGGTTTAGCCGAAAGCTGGCTTTTTTCCTTTGATTTGGCAGAGGTACAAATAAATACTGTGGATGTTGTATAGTACCTTCATCACCCAAGTATCGTGAAAGCGTACCGTTGATTTGGTAAACTTTTGATGAGCTTAATAACGTCGTGTCGTAAACTTTAATCAAATTTAATTCCATCTTATTAGCAGTGAAGTGTGCCATAATTTATCGTGGAATCGATTTTTCTCTACAGTTAGACTGATTAAATCTGACTGTAGAGTTTTTCACGCATAATTCGTTATTTTTGCGTTAATTATTGATTGAGAGTGACAGAAGATTACAGATAGAAATGCTCGAAAATCTGGTGAAGTTTTTCCTGATCTTCATCAGGCAGAGCCTTAAAATCGAACTCGTCTGATTCCCAAACTTGATCCAGGCTTGTAGACTCATCAACAATATTTGCAATCAAACAAGATTGATCGTCGTAGTTCCAGCCATTTGCTAAAAGCCACGGTAGAACCCCGTCAGATTGCAAAAGTTTTTCCAGGTCAAACAAGTCAGAAAATGATTGCAGATTTTCGACGTTGGGGTGAACAATTGTAATACTCATCTGTGATTAGTTTTGAATAGTTGAACAGCACGTATTAGCTGTAGACAAAGCTTGAGTAACTTATAACTACAGTCTCTCAAGCCCTGTTTACAACAAGTTAAAGCACCATTTCATTCGCAGCTTTTGTTACAGCTAAAGCCTGTTTACTGACCTCTCGCCACTCTGTTTGCTCGTTGTAGGATGCCATCACTAATTCCGACTCTACCCATATCCGACAGAACAACACGTTTTCATCTGTCGTCCCTGGAGTAGGCTGTAGTGTGATGGGAGAATACAATTGTTCTGGGGTCAAAGTTGCGATCGCCGCAAGTATGCACTTTGAGAAATGCGTGTCGTAGCCTGATTCTAAGATATATGTCCGGTCTGCTTGCATAGTTATTAGCAACTTGCAGGTTTCTTTTTTGCGGCGTTCTGTATTCTCAAACCGTAGTTCTTTAAGATATCCAGTTAAGGCAGTTTGAGGGACATCACTCGGTTCACCATTTAGTGTGTACCACAGTCCTCCGTGCTGACGATTGCAGTAGATTTTACAATTGCCAGCTTCAGAGTGCAATCCCAGTTTTGGCTTATTGATTGCTGCAACTAACTGCTTGAGTAGTTCCTCTTGGCGCATCAAAGCAGCAAGTAATTCGGAATTTTCTTGAGGGTTCATTTGTTTGTACCAAAAGCATTTTCACTTTTGCATTGGCGCAGCCGTTTAATTGTGATATATGAAGCGTAGAGCCAATAAAATAGCGCTCTTGATTTCACAAAAGCGCTTTTTATTACTCATTATTTGCTTTGTACAAATTATTGATGTGAATTAAATCTTGCCAGCAAATCTTCACGAGATAATTCAAGACATAGGGGAGTAAATTCTTCTGGTGTTAACTGCAATAAACTATCGACTACTCTTGAGAGTTCTTCATCCACAGAACCAAACCTAAATCTCAACAAGTTTTCTACAACTTGACGGCGTTCAAGTTGTACTCCTTGCTCTACTCCCTCCTGTACCGCTTGCGCTCTTGCTTCTTGATAAGCTTCTGTTAAATTCATAATTAACTCCTGGTCATCTTCAGTTAAATCTGTTTGTGTCATTACACTGATACGCCACCTGTAAACCATTTCAAGAACATTACGGCGGACAATA
>JBGTMK010000114.1:0-2590 GCA_041743605.1 Nostoc sp. | reverse complement strand
TCATTTAAATACATTCAAACCTGAGCAAATTGATGGTTCAGAAGAGAGAGAAATTACCCTACAAATGCGTGACAAGACTCTATCTTTTCAAGGAATGCCATATCTGTTCTATTTTGTTTTACCAAACCTTTATTTCCATGTCACAACAGCATATAACATTCTCAGACACTGCGGTGTCGAACTTGGCAAACAGGACTTCCTTGGTCAGCCTTAACCCAAACAATATCTAACCCAATTTTTCGAGATTTTCCAATCAAAACTTGCGTTACATATTGCTTGGGTTGGTAAAAAAATAGACTTATTGACCTTTGAATCAATTCAAAATTCACAATGAATAATAATAGTAAGAGTTGCAAGCTACGCTTTTAGCATCTCGTAGAGAGCGTCTTGCAATTTTGAATTAATAATTTTGAATTTTGAATTGATTTGACTTCTTGGCATTGTGGGGAAAAGTTTTTTCTTCTTCAACATTTCCCTTTTCTCTTTCTCAGTAATTACATTGTTAATTACAAAATTAAACTGAAATCTATGGCTAAAACTAATAAGTCAGAAAATATCCCCCAAAAAGCGGTTAAGGTTAACTATGAGATAAAAAAGATAGAGGTTGATGAGTTTATTTTTAATTTAAATCTCATGATTAAAAACTGTAAAAAGCTTGGTTTGGGTCACAGTGTATAATCGTTGAGGTGTCTTTTTCGCACTAACCAAATGACTACGGTAGCTAGATTTTAAACTTTAAACTTACATACATATTTTATGGCTCGAAAAACCATACCTCCATCGCAATCAGCTTCTTCAACTCCACTAGCCTTATCTCAATTACATATTCATTTAGAATTTTTAGAAAAAGAACACCAATCGCTGCTTAAACAAATCAAGAGAAAGCGCACGGAACTGAAGAACTTTGTCGAACAGATGCGTTCTTTTGGTGCGGAATTTCTTACTAAAACTACTCCACTATTCCAAAGAATGGCTGAGTTAGATCGGGAAATCCATACTCTGTTTGATGAAATTTTTACTACTAGAAAGCTTGGTAAACAAACCCTCAAAAATATAGAAGCAGTTTACTGGAATCTACAGGTGGCAGGAGTCATCAGCGTAAACCCCAATAGCAGACATTTAGATACAGAGTTAGACAAACCGTTTGATAATGAAGATGAAAATACAACTAGAGATTTTTCAGAGGAAACTACTTCAAAACACTACCAAAATTGGCAATCACAACAGCCTATAGAATCTCCCTCAGTAGCTAGAACACTGGAGCAAAGAAAAATTCGTCAAACATTTCTGAAGTTGGCTGAAATCTTTCACCCTGACAAAGCTAGAGACAGCGAAACACAGAAATATCATACAGAAATCATGAAAGAAATCAATAAAGCTTACCAAGACGGGGATTTAGCAAGACTTCTTGAAATTGAGCGAAGTCAAAAGAGGAGAGAAATTATTGATAATAATAGCGAAGATGATTTAACTCGTCGATGCCGAACTCTAGAACAGCACAATCAAATTCTCCTCGCTCAATACGAAAAGTTAAAGCAGGAACTGCGTTTGACAAAAAATACTCCCGAAGGAACGATGGTTGCTGATTCTCGAAAAGCTGCTAAAAAAGGCATTAACGCTATGACTGATATGGTAGAAACAATTGACAATCAAATTAGCGTTATTTCTGATATTCGAGATTTTGTTAAAGGCTTTAAAGAAAAGAAAATCACTATTCAAGATTTTCTTGATGGCCCAGTTTCTTTGCGCTCCACGGACGAGTCAATCATGGAAGATATTCTTGAGCAAATGTTGTCAGAGTTAATGAAATAGTCAATTATTTATTGTTGATTTCCTCGATTTATTCCTGCCTCAAGTAGTCAGCCAAATAGACCGTGATTCTATCCAATTTTTACCCCAAGAAGTCTTTACTGATGTCACTTCTGGCGAAAAAAAGGAAATTGATTTATTGGCGCAGGTGCGTTATCAAGAGCAAGATACTTGTTTTCTAATTCACGTTGAAAACCAGTCTTACACTGAAACAGCCTTTGCAAAGCGGATGTTTCAGTATTTTGCCCGTTTGCATGAAAAATATGATCTCCCTATCTACCCAGTGGTGATTTTTTCTTTTGATGAACCCAAACGCGCCGAACCTCAAAATTATCGCGTCACTTTTGGGGATTTAAAAGTGCTGGAATTTCAGTTTGTAGCAATCCAGTTGAATCGTTTAAGTTGGCACGATTTTCTCACGCAGCCAAATCCAGTTGCAGCAGCGTTAATGTCGAAGATGAATATTCTCAAGCAAGATCGTCCACAGGTGAAGGCAGAATGTTTGCGGTTGCTAGCGACGTTAAAATTAGACCCAGCAAGGATGCAACTAATTTCTGGGTTCGTTGATACGTATTTGCGGCTCGACGATACTGAGAAACAGGTCTTTCAAGCGGCAATCACTACAATGGGATTAGATGAACCAATACCTTCGCCAAAAAAAGAGTATGAAGAGTTAGGGCTGCCGTAGTAGAGTTATTGTCTCTCACAACGACAACTCAGAAGCTACAAGCAGCCCATGTTCGATATCCTATCACTGCTACAGTGCCTGCTACCACAAATA
>JBGTMK010000113.1:0-6769 GCA_041743605.1 Nostoc sp. | reverse complement strand
GTTGATTGCACCGCCAAGGGGTCATTATCCACGGCATAGACTTTATCAGCGCCCAATAGCAACGCTCCAATGGAAAGTATACCAGAACCACAGCCGATATCCGCAATTACCAACGATTCTTTCTTACCACTCTTACCCATGAAAGCCGCAGGTAATGCAGTTAACCGCATTTCTAGGGATTCCAAACACAATTGAGTTGTGGCATGATTGCCAGTACCAAATGCCACACCAGGGTCAAGGCGAATTACTAAGCGTTCTGTTGTGTCTGGTAAGGGTAGCCATGCCGGATTGATCAGGAAGCGATCGCCTATTTTTTCCGGTTTCCAGTATTGTTTCCAACTAGTAGCCCAATCTTCCTCATCAATTAACTCCCAGTTCAGGGTAGGAACAGACAATCCGACACAAAGAGCATCTTGACGCAACCACAGAGACAGCGCCGCCAAATCGAGTAACTGGGCTTGAAATCTCGGTATGTAAGCTTTGACTAGACAGGAATTACCTTTGCTTTCACTTGCTGTCCCACGGCTGCTAAAATTTTCCAGTCGCCAAAAGACCGACTCTTCTAGGGCTGGTTCACATAAAATCTGTAGTTCCCACCAAGTATTTGCCATTTTTTACTGCGGAGACGCGATCAATCGCCTCTGTACAAGAGAGTGCTTCCTTCCTGAGTCTAAGACAGTTAAGAGCTATGAGGTACTCTGAACATTTTTCTTCACTTAGCAGTTTTTACTCAGGAAGGAGGCACTTTATAGAGTTACTGTGTAAGCATCCCTAATTCCAGGGACTTTGACAATTTCCGCTAAAATGCCATCGGGTAAGGGATCATCGATACTCAGAGCCATCACAGCATCACCACGGACAATTTTACGACCTACCTGCATACTGGCAATATTGACATTAAAACTGCCGAGTAAGGAACCGAGTTTGCCGATAATTCCTGGCATATCACGGTGCAAGGTAAACAACATATATTTGCTGGGTGGTACATTAATGGGGAAACCATCAACGTCGGTGAGGTGAATTTCTTTGTCGCCTAATAAAGCGCCTGTAACAGAATGAGTCCCTAAAGTACCTGTAGCTTCCAGGTGCAGAGATCCGGCGTAGTCGCGAGATGAGGCATCGCGGGTTTCAATCACCCGAATTCCTCGCTCTTTAGCTTCTATACTGGCGTTGACGTAATTTACCCGCTCTCGGAGGGCTTGGTAAAGTAGTCCTTTGAGGGAAGCGACAACCAACGGCTGACTCTTATTGCTGGCTAGTTCGCCTTGTAATCGGACAGTCAGTGATTCCACCCGTCCACCAGCGAGCTGTCCCACCAAGTTACCGAGGGTTTCCGCTAGCTGCATATAAGGCTTGAGTGCTTCTAGCACATCGGGGCCAAATCCGGGGATGTTGACTGCTGAACGTGCTGGTAGTCCTAAGAGAACATCGCGAATTTGTTCAGCGACATCAATGGCGACATTGACTTGAGCTTCCGTTGTGGAGGCTCCTAAATGGGGGGTGAGGATGACTTCTTTACCAAGCGATCGCAAATCAGATTCACCCAGTGGTTCTGACTCGAACACATCCAAGGCTGCACCACCGATTTTACCCGCTTTTATAGCTGCTGCTAAAGCTACTTCATCAATGATCCCGCCACGAGCGCAGTTAATAATCCGGGCTGTGGGTTTCATTTTTGCCAGAGTTGTGGCATTAATTAAGTGGGTAGTTTCTGGGGTTTTCGGGATGTGGAGGGTGATATAGTCTGCTTGCTGGAAGAGTAAATCTAGTTCCACCAACTGACAGCCAATTTGTTCGGCTCGTTCTGTAGAAATAAAAGGGTCATAAGCTAGGAGTTTCATCCCCATTGTCTTAGCTACAGCCGCAACATGGGAGCCAATTTTACCCAAACCGACAACGCCGAGAGTTTTTTTGTAGACTTCCGCGCCAACAAAACTATTGCGATCCCACGCACCGCGTTTCACCGAAGCGTTAGCATCGGGGATGTGGCGAGACAAAGCCAAAATCATCGCTAGCGCGTGTTCCGCCGCAGCAATTGTATTTCCCTCTGGAGAATTGACTACCACAATTCCCCGGCGGGTGGCAGCGGGAACATCCACATTATCCACACCCACACCAGCACGACCGATGATTTTTAGCTGGGTGCCGGCATCAATGATTTCTTGAGTGACGCGTGTACCAGAGCGAATCATCAGCGCGTCATACTCACCAATAATTGCGATCAGTTCTGCTGGTTTTAGACCTAGTTTGACATCAACGGTAGCAACCTGCGAAAGAATGTCAATTCCAGCTTGGTCAATCGAATCAGAGACAAGAACCTTAGACATGATTACTTGATTTAAAGCTACAGGTTTTGCTGCACAAGACTTTTTAGTTTAGTCTTTATCTGTCGCAATTCAGCAAAAATTATTCGTTTGAATATCGACTTAACTTTAACTTACACTACGTGGTGATAGTATCAAAGCGTGAGTTGCTCCTGGTGGGTATATGCCTCCTAAGTTTTTGAACATGAGTTGGCTGTTTGCACCACCCTGTCGCTAAATATAAAGCATGAACAACACTAAGCACCTATATATTTATTAATAGTTAAGAGTTACCAAAATCTTATCAGCTTAAGCAGCTTCCTTGACGGGATAGAAACGCTTGTATTCTTGACTGGGCTGCAACTTTAGCTGAGGCAATGCTATGCACAACCAAGAAACGAGCTAGTAACTATTGTATTTATCAAATCTAGGATATTTCTACGTACCACAAGTGGTATCCCTTAGTCAAAGTAAGATATTGCAACTTTTATCCCAAATAGGCGTTTAAATTCACCAACTGTTCAGCTTTTGATTTGTTCGTATCGCATATTACCAGAGTCAGCTTTATGGTAAAACTCCTAACTACCCCTGTAAGCGTGTAGAGGTAAACGCAGACCATGATCCAAAAAAAACCAAGATTATGAGCTTTGACCAAAATATTTTTTCTCGGAGCAAAATTGCTGCTGCTTCCATTGCTACAACTGTAGCGTATCCTGCGATCGCTAGCATCATCGAAATGAAAGGCTTGCTAGCCAAAGAAATTGAGCGACGTTGCCAAGCTGCAAACGCAACAGTAGTTGAGATGATTACAGTAACGCTCAGAACAACAAAGTAGAGGTTGTACTGAAAAAGTATATCACAAAGGATTTAATAGCTGATCTCAACCTTACGAGATAAGTTTGATCCAGTAATTTTTATAATTACTTCAAAGCGGTCAAGTTACAGCATAATTCTGAATTCTTACAGAAAAACTATTGCTTTTTAGGAATAACGTTTCTGATTCCACTTTTAGTAAAGACAGTATCACCTTTGTAACGAGGGATGATGTGAATACTGGCGTGCATAATATTTTGACCTGCGGCTCGATTGATGTTCATTCCTATATTAAAACCATCAGGTTCAAATTCTGCTTTGAGAACTTCTTGGACTTTGTTCACCATAAACCAGCAAGCCGATTGCTCTTTAACTGGTAATTCAAAATAACTGCTAACATGACGTTTTGGAATAACCAAAATATGTCCTTTGCTTATTGGATAGCCATCAAAAATAGCATAAGCTGTTGCTGATTCAGTTAATAGTTTTAGATTTTTATGAGGATTGCAGAATATACAATAATTAGATGAATTTCGCTGATGATTATAGTGAATATACTCATAAATTTCTCGATGTTCATCTAAACAGACTGAAGTAAAGGGAAGTTTTACAAGACATTGATAGGTAGGTTTTTTGTGGACATAATGTTCTCGAAACCCTTCTCTTTTGATATCCCTTCTTACAGCATAATAAGCTTTGCCTCCTGGTTTTAATAAGTGTGATACTTCCATGAGAACATTAGTTTGTTCTTCAGGAAATAAAACATTTAAAACATAAAAGCAAATTATTGTATCGAATTTATTTTGAGGATATTCTGGAAAATAATAAGGGTCGTAGCCTGTAATATCACAACCTTTTTGGCGCAATATTCTAACATCATTACCAAAGCCACAACCAAAGTCTAGTATTTTGCCTTGGAGAAGGTTTTGATTTAATAAAAACTGTGCAGGAAATGATAGATAACTTCTTTCGAGCGCAGTAAGATGGCTGAACTGATTTTTTTGCTGTTTCATATAATTTTGGTGCTGATGTCCCAAAATTATTATTCCCAGCATTTCTTTAGGTTATGCGATGTTTACGACGGGCTACGCCTAATCATCAGGGTCAATACCTAGCTCACGTAACTTAGCTGCTAATATATCAGCACGTTGGCGTTCTTGTTCAGCACGTTGGCTTTCCTGTTCAGCCCGTTGGCGTTCTTGTTCAGCCCGTTGGCGTTCTTGTTCAGCCCGTTGGCGTTCTTGTTGGGCTTGTTCACTGCTCCACAACAGCAAATTTCCTTCTCTATCCCACCAGCGTAGCCAATTTATGGTTTGGCATAATCTTTCGCCTTGCCAAATTCCGAGAAATAACTCTAACTCAGGAATCCAGTAACGTCCATTAGCGTCTGCTTGCTGCAAGATATATTGTCCATTTTGCAAGCAGCGTAACTCTATGCTTGGTTCGTAAGGGTCGTAGGTAACGTAGGTTGGAACTTGGAGAATTTTTTCGTAATAATAGAGTTTACCGTAGGGTGGAGTTGAGCGGACTGAGAGTTCTCCACCTTCTGTATCTGAAAGAAATTCCATCACCACAGCCACAGCAGCGCCTTCTAAATTCGGGGTGTAGCTGCGACGAACTACATTTGTTCCTACAGACTGCACTTGAGGGACATAAAACCAGTCTGGGGCTTTGACAACGATTTTTTTGTTGACTGTGGCTACAAGCCCAAAATTAGAGCCAATCAGCATTTGAGGTTGAATGCGTGCTGTGCTTCCCAAAGCATCGGTAAGCGCAGCAGCGATCGCAGGTTGTTGAATATTTTCCACTGGATCGTCAGGTAAAATGAAGTCGGCTGGAAGTGCTTCCCAAGTAACAGTAGGTTCTTTTTGGATGGGGTTAATTTGTAGAACCATAAAATTATTCCTAATATCCATGCACAGTATATAGTTATTTTTAACAAATCTTCAGCTAGCATCGCTTTTAAGCTAAAAACCCAGAAATCTGGAAAGACTTATCTGATTAATGTATATATTACTCGTAAGTCAAGCACTTAGCAGGTATGAGTATGATAGTTGAGTGGTTCACTCTCTGGATAGGTCAAAAAGCGATTGGATTTCTTGTCAAAACTATAATCAGCGAAGAATTTTTCAAAGATTTAGTTAAGGACTACGCTAAAGATTTTTTCAAAAAAATCTTTAATAATGCTGTAACCGCACCCTTTCAGCAAGAACCGCTTCAGAAAGCTGTAGTTATGGCGCTGACAGAATTTTTGCAACTGATGCAGCAGCAGTTAAAGGTTCGTTGCAAACTTGATGAAGCTGAAATTAAAAATTACGCCGAAGATATCAAGAAATTTATCCGTGATAAGTTGGTTAAAGAAATTCTTGGCCAGGCTTTTGATATTAAATGTGATTCTCTAGATTTTAAAATACTGGCAGATAGTTGGAAAAGACTTCAACTCGAACCTCTACCGCCTAAATTTAACTGGCAAACAATTACAGAGCAGTATCTCATACAAGTTCAAGATATTCTCTCGGATTCAGAAGAGTTACGCTATATTTTGGAACTTCAAAAATTATCCAGTATTGATAAGACTTTAAAAGAAAGTGCTGATATTCCCAAGGATTTTAATTTACCGCAATATCTAGAAACTATTCGTGAACGCTACGGCAATCTGAAGTTAGATAGTTTAGAAACTACATCCCGCGAACACCCGGTAAACTTATGGCAGATGTTTATCCCGCAAAATGTGCGGCAAGTTTATCAGGTTTTACCAGAACTGCCTAAAGAACATCTCCGCAGACTACAAGAAAGTAAGCAATTAGACCCTGAATTTGAAATAGAAAAGTTTCAAGAAGAAACAGAACGTTATCAACGCAATTATTTTGAGCAGCCAATCCGTTCAGTATTAGATGTTGTCCGAGAGAAGGAACGTAAAAATTATTTAGTTATTTTAGGCGATCCTGGTTCTGGTAAGTCTACATTGTTGCAATATTTAGCGTTGGATTGGGTAGAAAAAACTCTCGATCAGAATGATTTTAATCTGCCAATTCCTTTGCTAATTGAATTACGCAATTATCAACGCGATCGCGATGCGGGTAGTTGTAATAATTTTCTCCAATTTTACCATAATAGTCCCAATTGTTTTTATCACCTCAATCAGCATAAATTGCATGAGCAGCTAAAGGCTGGTAACGCTTTAGTCATGTTTGATGGTTTGGATGAAATCTTTGAATCGGCAAAGCGGGAGGAAGTAATTACCTGTATTCATCGCTTCACGAATGAATATCCTGATGTGCAGGTAATTGTCACTTCTCGGATTATCGGCTATAAACAGCAACAGTTGCGAGATGCAGAGTTTCGTCACTTCATGTTGCAAGATTTAGAACCAGCACAGATTAAAGATTTTATTGAGCGTTGGCATGATAAAACTTTTAGTCAAGCCGAAGAAAGAGATAAAAATATTAAACGTGAGCGTCTACAAAGAGTAATTAATGAATCAAAAGCAATTGCAGAATTAGCGCAAAATCCTCTGCTATTAACGATGATGGCAATTCTCAATCTCAAGCGAGAATTACCCAGAGATAGAAGTGAACTGTATAAAGATGCTTCAGAGGTTCTGTTGCATAATTGGGACGACGGACGCAATTTAAAGCCGGATGAACGTCTGG
>JBGTMK010000112.1:0-3743 GCA_041743605.1 Nostoc sp. | reverse complement strand
CTGTGGGACGACCTGCCAAAGGAGTGCCAACTAAAATATCTGTCTGTCTGGTGTAGCGATAAAGCAGGGTTTTAAATCCTGCCAACAGCAGCATAAATAAAGTGACGTTTTCCTTTTGGCTGAGGTTTTTCAGTTCCTTGGTTAAAGATTGGGAAAGAGTAAATTCCAGTCTAGCGCCCTGATTGCTCTGCACCGCCGGACGAGGGCGGTTAGTCGGTAATTCTAAAATTGGCAGTTCACCTGCTAGCTGCTGCATCCAGTAATTTAATTGTGTCTGGAGCGTAGTTAACCACTGCTGCTGCCAAACGGCAAAGTCCTGATATTGAATTGGTAAGGGTGTCAGGGAACAAGGTTGTTTCTGACAACTGGCTGTGTACAGTGCAGCCAACTCGCGCAGTAATACTCCCATTGACCAACCATCAGCAATAATGTGGTGAATGGTCAATAACAAAGTATGTTCTTGTTCTCCCAAGCGCAAGAGTAACACCCGCAACAGTGGTGCTTGGCTGAGATTGAAGGGTTGTTGTGCTTGCTCAATGGCTTGTTTTTGTACCTGATCTGGTTGCTCAGTAGATGCTATTTCTGTTAAGTCAACTACAGGTACAGTCAGCTTCACTTCCCGAACTACCTGGGCTGATTGATTTTCTGAACTTATAAACGCAGTTCGCAGAATTTCATGGCGTTGCATCAGGGCGTTGAGGCTGTCAGTCAAGGCCGCTAAATTCAGTTTTCCTGTGAGCTGGATGGATGCAGCAATGTTATAAGCAAAGTCATCAGGTTCCACCTGCTGCAAAAACCACAGTCTTTTTTGCGCTGCTGACAGGGGATAACTAGCTTGGACTGGGGCGGGACGAATAGATATATCTATAGCTTCTGGCTGCAATTCCCACTGATGTAAGATTTGGGATGTCAATTGCTCCACCGTCGCCCCGGCGAATAAGTTTTCTACAGCTACGGTAATGTTGAGTTGGTCAGCGATCGCATTTTTTAGCTCGAATGCAGTCAGTGAATCAATGCCCAGGGCAATCAGTGGCTGTTGGGGATTAATTTTAGATAAGGATATTTTCAGGATGGCGGCGACTTGTTGCCGTAACCAAGTTGTTAATAAAGATTGTTGCTCTGTTTTGGGCAATGAAGCGATCGCCTCACGGGTGGTCGGCGCGGCTAAATTTGTCTGTGAGTATGAATATTCTGAGAGAATACTATGACCGTAAACTGCTAAATTTTCTTCTAAAAATGCTGCTTTACAGGCGCGACGCTGAATTTTACCACTGGAGGTTTTAGGAATCTTACCCGGTTTAGTCAGGACTACTGCATATACTTGGATTTCAAATTCCGAGGCGATCGCTTCCCGAATAGCAGCCGCTACTTCTTCAACTTCTGGTTGCTGACGAAATTCTAGTTCTTGAACAATGACTAATTTTTCTTCTTGTTCCTTTTCAATGGTGAAAGCCGCAACGTTTCCCCCTATCCGCAGGGCGGGATGGCTGTGTTCTGAAGCATACTCCAAATCCTGGGGATATAAATTCCGTCCCCGTAGGATAATTAAATCTTTGGCTCGCCCAGTGATAAACAGTTCTCCAGCTTGCATAAAGCCGAGATCACCTGTCCGCATAAATGGTTTTTTGCAGATATCAGATAAATAAGACTGAAAAGTTGCGTTTGTCTCCTGAGGACGCTGCCAATATCCTTGACCGACGCTGGGGCCCGATACCCAAATTTCACCCACACAATCATCAGGACATGGGCATAATGTCTCAGGATTGACAATCTTTACCTGCTGTTGCGGTACAATGTGCCCACAACTAACAAAGGTCTGGGTGTCACTATTGGTAGCCTCGGAATGAATCACCTGATTTTTTGCTAATGCCAATTTATCAATGTTGGCAATTAAAGGTACTTCATGTTTGCTCACCCCAGAAATCATTAAGGTAGCTTCCGCCATGCCGTAACAAGGGTAAAAAGCCTCTTTACGGAAGCCACACTCAGCAAAAGCGGAGGCAAATCGCTCTAAAGTATCATGTCTAATTGGTTCAGCGCCGTTAAACGCCACACTCCAACTACTTAAGTCAAGAGTTGCTTTTTGCTCAGGTGTAATTTTTTGAGTACATAATTCATAAGCAAAGTTAGGGCCACCACTGGTTGTACCTTGGTTTTGAGAAATAGCTTGCAACCAACGATAAGGACGTTGAAGAAAGGAAGTTGGCGGCATGATGATACAAGGAAAACCGCCATACAGTGGTTGTAATATGCCCCCAATTAGACCCATATCATGGTACATGGGCAACCAAGTTACAAACTTACTTGCTGCGGAATGCTCCATGAATTGGTAAGTTACCGCAGCATTATGTATTAGGTTTCCATGACTAATCATCACACCCTTGGGTGTGCCTGTGGAACCAGATGTATATTGCAGAAAGGCTAATGTATCTGGATTAATTACAGGTTCTTGCCAAGTATCTTCTATTCCCTCGTCCAGATTATCTGTGGTTAGCCACTGTAAAGATTTTAGCTCTGTCTTATCTGCTATTAAGGACTGCACTGTGGGCAGGATTTCTGTGGTTGTCAGAGCGATCGCTGCTTGTGCATCTATGGAAATAGCTTGAATTCTGGGTGTATTGCGCTGATTTCGCGGAGGATATGCCGTTACAGCTACAACTCCTGCATATAAGCAACCGCAAAAAGCAATTAAAAAATCTAGTCCGGCTGGATAAAGCAGTAAGGCTCGTTCTCCAGTCAAACCTAATGCTTGTAATTGAGCCGCTATTCGCCGCGATCGCCTATCCAATTCTTGATAATTTAGTGTTGCTTGTGGTGTCTCCCCATCCAGCAAAAAGGTAAAAGCATTTCTGTTTTGTTGTGTCAAACTTCTGTAGCGCAGTACATCAACAAATGTAGAAGAGTTGCTAGAAGGTTCAAGTAAGTTATGAGAAAATTTACTCATTTTTGTGTCCACAAGTTAAATATCACCCTGATCAACGGCTCGTTCTCACCTCACTCTCATGAGAATAATTCTGAGCTAATACTTAATAAGTTACAGAAAATGCCGATTGGAATCTCTACTCACTAATATGAATTACCAGCCTCTTTCTTTTCAGTCAGGCAAATACTTACACCTAAATTCTTTAACTAAAAGCAACAATAAATAGTTGGTTTTGCTGCGCTATATAAACTGCATCAAGTTCTTAACTTAGGTCTCGACTTTTGATCATTACCTCAGTCAACCATTGATAGCTCTAATACTCTAGTAAACCGCTAAGACTAGCGATTTACTAGAGTTAAATTCACTAGCTTATTGATAGTACATTTCAGTTGCTTTTGTTCACATTAACAGGAATAAGTAGCATTAGCAACAGTAACAATTATTATAATTATTATCAATACGGTGGGATCGATTAGTTAAACTAATACTAATATTTGCTAATCTGAGTCAGATACTAAGTAATTTATTTAACTTTATACGTAAAGAATCAGGATCTTAATTTTGTATAAGACTAAATTAATTTAGCCATATTTGGGGCAGAGCCATAATTTTATCTGCCTTTTGGGCTTTTTGGAATCTTTGTTGGGAAATAATTTTATTTGACACAAAGACATGTTTGTGTCAAATAAATATCTAAATTTAGACTGTTTGTTGTCTAGGTTAATTAAAATATATTCTTAATTAACTTGTGTCTTGTGTTACCTCATAGTATTGTTTAAATAATTCCCATTTAAATGAGAACTCTTTTCAAGAGTTAGTC
>JBGTMK010000111.1:0-10216 GCA_041743605.1 Nostoc sp. | reverse complement strand
AGAACCCATTGAACTAATTCAAACTCACGTTTCTTATGTGCTGTTAACTGGGGATTACGCTTATAAGCTGAAAAAACCTGTGAATTTTGGCTTTTTGGACTTTTCCACCTTAGATAAGCGGCAGCATTTTTGTCAGGAAGAGTTGCGGTTAAATCAGCGGGGTGCTGGTGAACTGTATTTAGAAGTTTTGCCCATAACTTTGGTAGGGGAGCAATACCAGTTAGGGGGAACAGGCGAGGCTGTTGAATACGTGCTGAAGATGCGCCAGTTTCCTCAAGAGTCGTTATTGAGTACACTTTTTGAACAGGGTAAGTTAAATGAGACGCACCTAGAAGAGTTGGGACGAGTGGTGGCTCAATACCATGCCGAAGCACAGACGAATGATTATATTCGCACTTTTGGTGAAGTAGCAAATGTCCGGGCTGCCTTTGATGAGAATTATCAGCAAACTGAGAACTATATTGGTAGCCCCCAGACTCAGGCGCAATTTACAGAAACAAAGCAATATACAGATAACTTTTTTGCAGAACGTCCAGAATTATTTGCTAGCAGAATTCACAACGATTACATTCGTGAATGTCACGGGGATTTACACCTGAGAAATATTGCCCGGTGGCACGATAAAATCTTGCTGTTCGATTGCATTGAGTTTAATGAGCCGTTTCGCTTTGTCGATGTAATGTACGATGTGGCGTTTACGGTGATGGATTTGGAAGCGCGGCAGCGCAAAGATTTGGGTAATGCGTTTTTGAATGCCTATATAGAGCAAACTGGAGACTGGGAAGGCTTACAGGTGTTGCCTTTGTATTTAAGTCGTCAGGCTTATGTCCGGGCAAAGGTAACTTCATTTTTGCTAGATGATCCGAGTGTACCTGCGACGGTAAAGGAAGAAGCGACAAAAACTGCCACTGAGTATTACAAACAGGCTTGGGATTACACTAAACCAAAGCTGGGACAACTGATTTTGATGTCGGGGTTGTCGGGTTCTGGTAAAAGTACTACAGCAAAGTATTTAGCCCGTGAGTTAGGAGCAATTCAACTTCGTTCCGATGCAGTGCGGAAACATTTAGGGGGAATTCCGCTGTGGGAACGGGGTGGTGATGATTTATATACACCAGAGATGACCGAAAAAACTTACACACGGCTATTGGAATTGGGAATTATACTGGCTAAACAAGGTTTTTCGGTGATTTTGGATGCCAAGTATGATAAACAGCATTTACGGCAAGAAGCGATCGCTCAAGCTACAAAACACCAACTTCCCATTCAGATTATCCAATGCACAGCACCCCTTGAAGTTTTAAAAGAACGTTTGAACAATCGCACTGGTGATATCGCTGACGCTACCGCCGATTTATTAGCTTCACAAATCAAACAAGCTGAATCTTTCACGGCAGAAGAAGAACCTTACGTAAAGATTTTGGATACAACTCAATCACAACAGGCACAATTGAAATCATTCGTAATTCGTAATTCGTAATTGAATCGAAAATTACGAATTACGCATCAGTAATTAGTTAATAACTTTTTTACTCTATGGCAGACAAAAAGAACGATTTTTTCGCTATTTCTCCCAGCTTCTTTTCTCAACTGTTATTTGGGGGATTTTTAACATTTATATTAATCATGACCGGCTCCGCACCACCTCTGAGCATCTTCTTAGGTATCTTGGGCGGTTTCATCTTAAGCTGGATCACAAATGTAACTAGTAATAGCCCCCAAGCCCCAGCTGTAGCCTCCTCTGATGGTGTCGATACAGGACTGAAATACTGGTTGTTTTTCATGCTTGGTTTTGTATATTTGGG
Source organism: Nostoc sp. (assembly GCA_041743605.1). Lineage (GTDB taxonomy): Bacteria > Cyanobacteriota > Cyanobacteriia > Cyanobacteriales > Nostocaceae > Nostoc. The sequence goes on along the minus strand of JBGTMK010000111.1, from coordinate 8,411 downwards.
GTATCCCGCACCCATGAGTATCTTGCTAGGTGGAATAGGCGCTTTAGCTGGAGGCTGGATTACTGCTTGGTGGGGAAGTAAGGAAGAAATTAGAACTCAGTTGCCAGTTGAAGAATCAGAAGTGGTTGAAGTTGAACCAACAAACGAGAGGATCAACAAACGGCAAACAAGAAGAACCGGCCGTCGTTATCGTCGCCCTCCTGGAAATAGTTTCAATTTCAGGTTTTGGGAAAGGTAGTATATTTGGGAATTGGGAATTGGGCATGGGGCATTGGGCATTGGGAATTGGGCAATAATCAATATTTCTTCTTCCCCTACTCTCTCATCTCTTTTTCCCCATGCCCTATTCCCCATTCCCTATTCCCCAATAATATGTTTTTATATCTCTCCAAATTACTGCCACTATTTTTTTATCCATTAGGATTAGCCTGTGTAAGCTTGATAGTAGCATTAGTAACATTGTGGAAACGACCGCGAACTGCGGCGATCGCAATTGCTTTTGCCCTAAGTTTGTTGCTATTTTGCAGTAATGCTTGGATCGCTAAATCATTAGTGCGATCGCTAGAATGGCAAAATCTTCCAAGTCAAATACCTAATGCAGAAGCAATTGTGGTTTTGGGTGGCGCAACTAAATCAGCTTTTCCTCCAAGACCTACCGTCGATTTGAGTGAATCTGGCGATCGCGTCATTTATGCTGCACAACTGTATCGCCAAAAAAAAGCGCCTATAATCATTCTGAGTGGGGGTCGCATTGATTGGCGCGGAAGTGGTTCATCAGAATCGGCAGATATGGCAACAATACTTACATCTATTGGCATTCCATCTGAGGCAATTGTTGAGGAACGTGACTCTCTCAATACTTATCAAAACGCAGTAAATGTCCGCAAAATTTTGGAGTCTCGTGGCATCAGTCAGGTATTATTAGTTACTTCTGCAATGCATATGCCGCGATCGCTTCAGATTTTCCAGCGTCAAGGAATCAACGCTATTCCTGCACCCACTGACTTTCTGGTTAGTGAGGGTGAACTGCAAGAACTTGGTGGCACTCCCAAAGCCGCTATACTGAATTTATTACCTGATACCGACAACCTGCACCAATTTACCACCGCTTTAAAAGAGTACATTGGTTCTTTAGTTTATCGCTTACGCGGTTGGCTTTAATTAAGTTATGAGTTGTTAGAAAGTCATGAGTTGTTAGAAAGTTATAAGTTACGAGTTATGAGTTATTAGTTATTAATTATAAAGTGCGGTAATTGCCTGAATTTCAAACTCTTAATGACCAATGATAAATGACAAATGACCAATGACAAATGACTAACTAAATTAACTTTATGTCTAAAAATTTACCTTATATTATGCCATCTCCTCAACCCCAAGTTGAGGAAGCTTTTGCCACTTATCAAACAACCCATCATTTCTACCACGAAGTTCGGTCACGGTCAGAGTTTCAGCGTTATTGTGAATGGTATTATACAACAGCAGAACAGAACCGCCAAGAGCTTAAAAGAATGCGCGGCGAACTGAATATTTTTCAGTGGTTTCGCCGCCGATGAGTCATTTAGATGACTTCTAACTCATTTTCACGTAAATGGGCTTTAAACTTTTTACTAAACTGGACTACAACTGGGAAATTAGCGCTGACGGGTCTGCCTTGCCATTGGGTGGCAATACCTATTATTTCGCCTTCTGTGCCTTTGATGTCAAAAGCCTGATTCCGATGTTCAGGATGATGATACACTACTACCGAATCTTTAACGCGGACGCGATCGCCAACTTTCATAACAACATTTACACCTAGCATTTGCTTTTCCACAAGTATCTGCTAAAAAATATATGATTAAATCATTTAAAAACTGATTTAATCAGCTATTTCTTGACGCTTCACAGGGGTAAGACGGCGTATTTAACCCTCTGCGTCGAGGCACGTTTTAGCAGTTCGTGCATATTTTTTTAAGTTTTTGCCGCGCTAATATGTATCGCCCTTACCCTCCATCTTTACCTTAAAAGCAAGGAAATGAAAGGAAATAGACCGACATTCAGATGTGCTTAGTACTTTGACAAGATATCTAACCCTTTTATCTTCACTCTAGGATGTTCCCCAGGTCAACTCTCTCACCAATTTTCGTACATGGCAGAAGCGCTATGATTGCGATGGAATAGACTTTGACCTCATTTGCATTCCTCTTCCAACAGGCTAAGGTGTACACACAAGTCAAAATAAATCAGAAGTCAGAATACATATTGGGCTAAACGCCCCGCTACCGCTAACAGAATTCAGAAAACTCTATCCCTTTATGGGATAAAGTTTTAAGGTGAGAATATTTTAATTTTTTTCGCCCACCATTCCACTCGCTTTTAACCAATATTCAGACGCAACTCGAAAATACTCGCTCTAAGCGTACTCCTACGGAGAAGCAAGCTACGCGTTAGCGTCTCTGAAAGAGAAGAGAAGGCTTTACGCTGCGCTATCGCGGACTCGCACTCCGCAAGCTATCGCCCACTCGTACAGAATTCATACTGTTAGCGGTAGCGCCATTCTGACCGGAGGCAGAGCGTCTCCGGCTCCGCTCCTGAGTTCTGAATTCTTCTTATAAACTACTAGGGAAAGGGATTTAACTTATCCCACGGCTTTTTATAAAAATGAGCGATCGCGGGAGCTACAATTGCGTGAGTATCCCTAAAAAAACTGATTAACTAGTGCTTTTTTACTCCAATTTAGGAGATAATAGAACTAGGTATGAGCAAAAAATATAACTCATATCTTCATATCTAAGGAGCTTTAATGACTAAACGTATTACCAGTGCAGTAAATTCACTAGTGACAAATTTTTCGCGACGAAATGCACTTTTGTGGCTTGGAGGTAGCGGAGTAACTACCGCCGCCTTGATGGTGGGAACACAAAAGGAAGTGAGCGCTAAAGACAAGAAAGAAGTGAAATTGGTGAACCCACCAACGTTATATAATGCAACTCAAAATGGCTATAGTCATATAGCTGTTGTACCATCCAAGACGATAACCGTCTATATTTCTGGTCAATTTGGTTCGGATTTACAAGGTAATCTTGTCTCCGATGACTTTGAAAAGCAATTAATACAGGCTTTTAAAAACCTCCGTTATGCCTTAGCAGCGGTTGGTGCACAGCCACAAGATGTAGCAAAAACTACTATTCTTATAGCGGATTACAACCAAAATAAATTGATTCCATTAGGACGTGAAATTAGGAATTTTTGGGGATTGAAACCACCAGCAAACACTCTTATTCCCGTTCCAAGACTTGCACTTGACGGTATGTTGTTTGAAATTGATGCTTATGCGGTAATTCCAGAAAAAGGTAATTGAGGATTGGTTCTAACATAACTCTCTCCAATAACAGGAGGCGGGGTAATAAACTCCGCTTCCTATTTATTAATAATAGTTTCTCCCCTTTGAGTAGGTAATTGCCTCTAGTAGTTCACTATCGTGAACTTGCCTCTTTTAAGGTTAAAGAAATACAGGAAAGTTTTTTATTGCGAATTGCGAATTGGCTTTATCTCCCCTGCTGGACTTTAGAAACAACGTCTGGATAAATTTTATTTTTATCGAATTTTATCAATAGCCTGGGAATTATAAATTTAAGGTTAACCCACAGTAATTTTTTGAAATTAGCATTAAACTGCCGTTACTAATCTGGGAACAATAAATTTAGAAATCAGTATAATTTAGCAGTATGCTCAACACTCGTGTTAATGTTCCCGGATATCAGATAACGGAAGAAATTTACAATGGTTCGAGAACCCTAGTTTATCGAGGGTATCAAGAAATTGACTCATTACCTATAGTGATCAAACTGCTGAAAAATCCATATCCTAGCTTCAATGAATTGGTGCAGTTTCGCAATCAATACACCATTGCCAAAAATCTCAACTCACAGCTAATTATCCAAACCTACAGCCTGGAGGCATATCAAAATGGCTATGTGCTGGTGATGGAGGATTTTGGCGGGATTTCTCTAAAAGATTATTTTGCTCGTGACCAGACGCGAGATATCAGGTTTTTACAAGAGTTTTTACAAATAGCGATCGCACTGTGTAATACCTTAGAAATACTCTATAGTGAGCGCATCATTCATAAAGACATCAAACCAAGCAATATTTTAATTAATCCTCATTCCAAACAAGTTAAATTAATCGACTTTAGTATTGCATCTCTGTTACCAAGGGAAACGCAAACGCTCATTAGTCCCAATGTCTTAGAAGGAACACTAGCTTATATTTCTCCAGAACAAACAGGGAGAATGAATCGGGGGATTGACTACCGGACTGATTTTTATTCACTCGGCATCACTTTCTACGAGTTACTCACAGGTGAGTTACCTTTTAAATCAAATGACCCAATGGAGTTGGTGCATTCACATATTGCTAAAATAGCCCCAGTGATATATGAAATTAACTTACAAATACCGCCTGTAATTTCGGAGATCATCAGTAAATTAATGGCAAAAAATGCTGAAGATCGCTATCAAAGTATATTAGGATTAAAATATGATTTAGAAATTGGTTTTACTCAACTGAAGACAATGGGTAAAATTGAAAGTTTCCCCATTGCTCAACGGGATGTCTGCGACAGATTTATTATCCCTGATAAACTCTATGGACGAGAAGCAGAAGTAAAAACTCTACTAAAGTCCTTTGAAAATATTAGCCTGGGTGCAACAGAAATAACACTGGTAGCTGGATTTTCGGGGATTGGTAAAACTGCGGTTGTTAACGAAGTCCATAAACCTATTATTCGTCAACGTGGTTATTTTATTAAAGGCAAATTTGACCAATTTAATCGGAATATTCCTTTCTCGGCATTTGTCCAAGCTTTCCGTAATTTCATGGAGCAGTTATTAGCAGAAAGTGATGTTCAAATACGAAAATGGAAAAATAAAATTGTTCAAGCATTAGGTGAAGACGGACAAGTAATTATTGAAGTAATTCCTGAATTAGAAAGAATCATTGGTAAACAACCACCCGCACCAGAGTTATCCGGTAACGCAGCACAAAACCGATTTAATTTATTATTTCAGAAATTTCTTCAGGTATTTACAACTAAAGACCATCCCTTAGTAATATTTTTAGATGATTTGCAGTGGGTAGATTCGGCTTCATTGAAACTCATGCAATCATTAATGAATGAAACTAATCAGGGATATTTGTTGTTAATTGGTGCTTATCGAGACAATGAAGTATTTCCAGCACATCCGTTGATGGTGATGTTAGATGAAATCCACAAAACAGGCGTAACTGTCAATAGACTTACCCTGAAACCGCTTAACCAATTACAATTGAATCAACTTGTAGCCGATACATTAAATTGTGCAGAAAATGTAGCATTATCTCTTTCACACTTAGTTTATCGAAAAGCTCAAGGTAATCCATTTTTTGCTACTCAGATTCTCAAATCATTACATCAAGATAAACTGATTAAGTTCAATTTTTTAGAGGGATGTTGGCAATGTGATATTTCCCAAATAAATCAACAAACACTAGCAGATGATGTTGTTGATTTTATGGTCTTACAATTACGAAGACTCCCAGAATCAACTCAACAACAATTGAAGCTAGCTGCTTGTATTGGAAATCAGTTCGATTTAAAAACATTAGCGATTGTTTCCAAACAATCAGAGATAGAAACCGCAGATTGTTTATGGAAGGCTTTGCAAGAAGGGTCGATTTTGCCGCAAAGTGAGGTTTATAAGTTTTTTGTTGGTTTAGAAAATCAAGCAGCTACTCAAGAACATTCTGAGACGGTTGTCTATAAATTTTTGCACGATCGCGTCCAACAAGCCGCCTACTCACTGATTCCAGAAGCACAAAAACAGTCAACACACCTGCAAATTGGGCGATTGTTATTGCAGAATACACCTCCAGAGCAGCAAGAGTCAGGAATTTTTGCGATCGTTAACCAATTCAATTATGGACTGGAGTTATTGGAGGAATCTAGCGAACGAGAACATCTGTGTCGGTTAAATCTGATTGCTGGTTGTAAAGCCAAGAACTCTACTGCTTATGCAACAGCAGTGGAGTATTTAAAAGTTGCGATGCTTCTCTTACCGATAAATGCTTGGCAAAGTAACTATGAGTTGACCCTTGCTGTTTACGAATCTGCGGCTGAGTCAGAATATCTCAATACAAACTTTGAGTCATCAAAATTATTAGTAGATATTATTCTCAAAAATGCTAAATCTCCATTAGAAAAAGTTCGTACCTATGAGATTCAAATCCAGTCGTATACGGCGCAAAATAAATTTATTGAAGCAATAGCTACAGGTAGAGAAGCGCTGCAATTACTAGATTTAACATTACCTGAAGACGGTAACACTCAAAGTATTTTTGATGAACATGATCAGTTGCAACAAATATTAGTTCATCAATCGATTGCAGCATTGGCAGATTTGCCAGAAATAACTGATCCCCAAAAATTAGTTGCACTCCGCATTTTATCAGGTTTGTTTGCTCCAGTTTATATAGCCAAACCCATGTTATTGCCGCTGAAGATTTTTACAATGATCAAAATTTGTATTCAGTATGGCAACTCACCACAGGCAGCGGTCGCTTATAGTTTATATGGATTATTTCTGTGCAGCATTGGTGCAATTGAAGACGGGTATAGTTTTGGTAAACTGGCTGTACTACTTTTAGATAAATTTCAAACCAAAGAACTTAAAAGTAGAGTTTATTTAACATTTAGCTTGTTTATTAAACACTGGAAAGATGCAATCAAATCCACATTAAATCTGTTTTTAGATGGATTGCAAAGTGGATTAGAAACCGGAAATTTAGAATATGTAGGTTATTGTGCTAATTGCTATTGTCAGTTTCTCTTTTGGAGTGGAGAAAATCTAGAGAATGCTGTGCTAGAGGCAGATAAATATTGCGAACTAATGCAGCAAATTAAACAAGATGTGTCTTTGGTTTGGGGAAATATTTGGCGGCAGACAGTTCTAAATTTACAAGGAGAAGCCGACAACCCCTGCTGTTTAATTGGTAAACATTTTCACGAATTAGAAATGTTACCAACTTTGATTGCAACTAATAATATCAATGGTATTTGTTATGTCTATCTGGCAAAAACATTACTGGCTTATCTTTTTGATGAATACGAATCTGCTTGGGAATATTCCCAAAAATTTGAGCAGTATGAACAGGGAGCAGCTGGCTTATTAATTGTTCCTTTACGGAATTTTTATCAATCTCTGAGTTTGTTAGCCCTTTGTTCTCAGGTAAGTGAAGCACAGCAACAGTTTTATCTTCATAAGGTAACTGAAAACCAAGCAAAAATGCAAGAATGGGCAAATCATGCGCCAGTCAATTATCAGCATAAGTACAATTTAATTTTGGCTGAACAAGCTCGTGTAAGTGGCGATCGCTTACAAGCCGCAGATTATTATGAAATTGCTATCCAAGAAGCGATCGCCAATGACTATATTCAAGAAGCAGCGATCGCTAACGAACTTGCTGCCAAATTTTACCTAGAATGGGGTAAAGAAAAAGCCGCAGAAGGATATTTGCAACAAGCATATTACAGTTATGCACGCTGGGGAGCAAAAGCCAAAACTGATGACTTGGAAAAACGCTATCCCAAATTACTCAAACCTATTTTACAGCAGCAAGAATTCAACTTCAATCCCTTAGAAACTATAGCCAGCATTGCTGGTACATCTACTTACACTAGCAGCAGTACTAATATTTCTGATGCTCTAGATTTGACCTGCATTCTCAAAGCTGCTCAAACTATCTCCAGTTGTATCGAATTAGATGCGCTCATTAGCAGTCTCACCCGGATCATTCTAGAAAACTCTGGTGCAAAAACATCTGTATTAATTCTTCCTCAAGAAGATATTTGGCAAGTGCGGGCAATTACCTTTATCGATCAACAGTCAAATTCTCAGACTGATATCAAAACTATTCTTGATTCACAACTACTAGATGTTTGTCAAGACATCCCTATAAAACTGATAAATTACGTTAAGAACACTCAAGAAATTGTCATTATAGACAATTGTAAAACAGATATTCCTGGTGTAATTGGGGAATATATGCTTCAATATCAACCCCAGAGTGTATTATGTACACCAATTATTAACCAAAGTCATTTAGTAGGGATTCTCTATTTAGAAAATCAACTAAATCCAGGAGTATTTACTACTAACCGTATACAAGTAATTAACCTACTTTCTTCCCAAGCAGCAATAGCCTTAGAAAATGCTCGACTTTATCAACAAGCTGGGCAAGCATTGCAAGATTTACAGCAAGCACAATTACAAATAGTCCAAAGTGAGAAAATGTCTGCCTTGGGGAACTTAGTTGCTGGTGTCGCCCATGAAATGAATAATCCTTTAGGCTTTATTTATGCCACTCTCCAGCAAGCTCAACCCATTCTTGCT
>JBGTMK010000110.1:0-1843 GCA_041743605.1 Nostoc sp. | reverse complement strand
CAACCCCAGATGGCATAGTTACCGATGTATTTATTCCTTTAATCGCTGATAAAAAATACTTAGGTGTATTAGCGATCGGCATCAACCCCAATCAAACCGCCGTCATTTCCACTAATTTTACCCGTGATGTCACCATTGCCGTTTTTATCACAATTTGGGTAATGGTGATTTTGGCAGGAGTAATTAACGCCTTGACCATCACTAAGCCCATTAAAGAACTGCTAGTGGGGGTAAAACAAATTGCTACCGGGAATTTCAAACAGCGCATTGATTTACCTTTAGGGGGTGAACTGGGGGAGTTAATTTTAAGCTTTAATGAAATGGCAGAGCGTTTAGAGCGTTATGAAGAACAAAATATTGAAGAACTGACCGCAGAAAAGCCAAGCTAGAAACCCTAGTTTCAACGATCGCAGATGGTGCTGTGTTGATTGATAACAACATGCAAGTAATTTTAGTCAACCCCACAGCAGAGCGAATTTTTGGCTGGGAAGCCGCTAATGTGGTAGGCTGCAACGTGTTGCATCACTTGCCCCCAGCAGTACAAATGGAAATCACTAGCCCATTGTACGAAATGGCAGCAGGTGAATGCGAAAGCGCCGAATTCCGAATTTTTATTAACCAACCCATCCCACGGACGATTCGCATTCTCTTGACTACAGTACTTAACCTACAAAGGGAAAGCATCAAAGGCATTGCGATTACTATCCAAGATATCACCCGTGAGGTCGAACTAAACGATGCAAAAAGCCAATTTATCAGCAACGTTTCTCACGAACTGCGAACGCCGCTATTCAACATCAAAACTTACATTGAAACCCTGCACGACTACGGCGAAGACTTAGCTCTACAAGAACGGCAAGAGTTTCTGCAAACTGTCAACCATGAAACCGATCGTCTAACCCGTCTAGTTAACGATGTTTTGGATTTGTCAAAACTCGAATCTGGCCGCCAGTATAACTTTGATGGCGTAGATTTAGCCCAAGCGATCGAGCAAACACTCCGTACTTACCAACTCAATGCTAAAGATAAAGGTGTTGAACTAATTCAAGAAGTTGCTCCTAACTTGCCGCTGGTAATGGGTAATTATGATCTGTTAGTACAAGTGTTTGGCAACCTGATTGGTAATGCCCTCAAATTCACTAAAGCCGGAGGTAAAGTCGCAATCCGCGCCTACCAACTAGATTTCAAACCCAGCCACACCCAATCTTCTCCAGTACGGATTGAGATTTCCGATACTGGAATTGGCATCGCCACAGAAGATCAACACTCAATTTTTGAACGCTTCTTTCGCGTAGAAAACCGAGTTCACACCCTAGAAGGCACAGGTTTAGGTTTATCGATTGTCAGAAATATCATCGACAGACATCGTAGTAAAGTCCATCTAGTGAGTGAAGTCGGAATTGGCACTACTTTTTGGTTCGACTTAGCCGCATTTGAGGAAAAAGCGCCACCGATACAAGTTGAACCTATTGCAGAGGCATCCAAAATCACCACAGCCTGAAGTTTAGGGATTGGGGAATGGGGAGTGGGGAAGATGAGGGGGATGAGGACATTAGGCATTGGTGTCAACTTAACGTCAAAGCAAGTCTATAACTAGCTTTTAGATTGCCTCGTTTGCCTCGTTCCCAGTCTCCGACTGGGAGAATGCTCGTCGTCGAGACTCCGCCTCCCTTACTGGCGGCAGAGTCTAGGCTCTTGACTTTGATGAAATTTGGAAGTTTTTAACTCATGCTATTTTTGTGTCAGGGCAAAATCTCTCTTGTGTCATTGCGAGCTTTGCGAAGCAATCGCAAAGTCTCTGGGATTGCTTCGCAAAGCTCGCAATGACTACACATAATTTGCA
>JBGTMK010000109.1:0-6069 GCA_041743605.1 Nostoc sp. | reverse complement strand
CCACCTGACTGCACAAACATAGAGAAGTTTTGCTTCGATTTGTACCCTAGTAGTTCGCTTTCCCCAAAATTGCGCTTGTGGAGGTCGGCAGAGGAGAGATTTGTACAAGTTCTTTCCCCCCTGCCCGAATGGCACCTCTGCCCAAGAGCTTGCCACCACGAAAAATTCCTTTGGCAGACTACTAGACATAATGGAATAGATATATGCCCCAGAATTCCTAGAAGTGTCAGTATGACTGTTATCACTCCTGATCGTTTCGTCGTAGAGGAAAGCCCTTCTCACGCCGCGCACGAGCCAAATCGCACCCTCTGGATCAGCGAAGCAGGAGGGCTTACCCAGTTTGGCGCGTTCATCGAAGTTCTGCAACCTGGCTCTTGTTCATCGATCAAGCATTGGCATAGTGCTGAGGATGAAATGGTCTATGTCCTCGAAGGCGAGATCACGCTCATTGAAGGAGACACAAAGACTGTATTACGTCCTGGCGACGCTGCAACTTTTCAAGCAGGAGTGGCGGTAGGTCACTTCCTTGAGAATCGCAGCGCCAAGGCAACGCGATGCCTAGTAGTCGGCAACCGAGCGGCAGTAGACACAATCACGTATCCTGACCTTGATCGGGTGTGTCACCGCAATCGATCGCTGCCAGACGACATCTGGACTAACAGTGTGGGAGAACCTGCTCCGAGTCCCTACTAGCAATAATTGCAGGATGCTTTTTGTACTATTTTTGTGGGTTTACCTTGACCAAATCCTTTGCCAGACATAGTAGTTGGTATATTTGATACAGGGATTTTAGCAGGGTTTGAGGGTTGTGAGGAGGAGCGATCGCCATGCATCCTCTAAGAACGGCGCACTTCAACAGTTATTTCCGTGATCAGGCGATCGCCTGACGATGCCAGAGGTGATTGCTATAGAATTTACTTCTATCAAAAACTGCTCTGGGTTTTGTCCAGGGCAGTTTTATATTGCAGGGTAGAAGCCAGATTCACAACTGCACCCAATGGTGAATTGTCTACCTGTTCTCAGCAATTGAAAAAGCTTTTGCTTTTGCCCTACGTCAGTTGCGACAACGCTCTTAAACCCGCACAACGCACAATGCACTAGCTTTTAAATCACTTCTGCGTTCTCACCGTCAAAACCTGTGGTGGCGTAGAATCTGGAGGATACAAAAAGTCTATCTGTACTTGTCGCTTTCCACTCGCCAACATCTTCAGTGTCACCAATGGTTCGCCCCTTTGTCCCCGACGCTGTACCAAATGCACATAGCGCGTCTTTTCTAAGCCATTATCATCTATGTAACGCACCCGCACCGTTCCCCGAAAGAATATTTGTTCTACACCTGGCTTTAAAAACAGTAGTCTATCTGTTCCCCCTTCATCCTTCACAGGAGTCTGTATTGACACAGTTATAGTTTGGGTTTCATTCGTAATATTTCTTAGAGGCAAAGTTAGATTGTACTCAACACCATAGTTACTGTGAGCAAAGTAAGCAGTATCAGGATAACGTTTTAACATCGCTGCACTTTGAATTTGTCCAGTGCTAAGAGTAATTAAATGTACAGTTCCCAAAGGATAAGAAAACGCCTTTCCTGGTGAGGGTATTGTTAACTCAGAAACATTGGAATTGTCCGTAATCTGTGTTTTCCATTGCGTTCCTTGGGATACACCAGCGACGCGACTAAATACCGTTGGTTCTCTGGGAGGGTCAAGAGGTGTTGGAATGGGGTCACGCTTTCCTGCTAAACTACCTGTGTCCAAAAGCTCTTGCCATTCGGCTAAAGTCGGTGAAATATTACTATTTTTGGCTAAATTTGCGATATAAACTGGACTACTACTTGCCAAGCGCATCATCGTAGTGCGACCGTTAGAAGAAGGAGCTTGTACCGGAATTGGTAAATTTGCTAGGATTTTAGTTTCTTTTGGTTCTATCACCAGCTTTTGGGGAAAAATCTCTTGCCGAACTCCCCGCAGTACATCATTCATTGTGCGATCGCCTGGCCCAGAGTAAACTGTACCTTGGGGATTTTCAACCATATCAGCTAAAGCAATAAACTGTGCTTCTTTAGTAAGGTAACTAGCTGCTTGTAATACTTGCACTGTCACAGGTTCATTTCCCGGATTATGTACAATTATCCCTTGGTATACAGTGCGGCTTTGGGCTGGTGTTTCTGCCCTGACGATATGATGAGCAAATATGTCAAATCTGCCTTCAAAGGGATAATTTAAATGTGCTTCATGTACTTGTTTCCCATCTGGGGGAAAAGTTGATAGTAAAATTCCTTCAGTTGTCACCAGTTCAGGACTATTACTGTTGAAGGTGGGAATAATATCAAGTTTTCCTGGTAAAGGACGTATTTCTTGGCTGTCTACTTCGACTCCAGCAATATATTGTGGGGGAACCGTGTAAATATTTAGCGCCCGACACATTAAAGCCGCAACTTCCCCTCTAGTCGCGCTTTGTAGTGGTTTTAGCTGTTTGACATTGGGATAATTGACAACAATACTATTAATCGTGGCAGATGCAAGCGCATTTTGGGCATAGTTAGGTATTTGCCCCGCATCGTTAAAATATTCTTGTAATGTCTGCATTGGGCTAGGTAAAGGGCTGTAATTTTTCCCCCCAGCTACAACACCAATGATTTGGGCACGAGGAATTGGTTGGTTTGGCTGGAAAATACCACCAGGATAACCAGAAAAAAATCCTTTTTGGTAAGCGGTAGAAATTGCTTTATTCGCCCAATAATCAGCAGGTACATCTTTAAATGACATAGCTGTGCGTTTCACTGGTGAATCAGGAAAAGCATTTAGCATTAACACTGCTGCTTGGGCGCGTGTCACTGTTGTTTCTGGGCGAAAACTACCATCAGGGTAGCCTGTAATCAGTTTACGCTCTTTTAGTTGCTCGATACAATGTTTTGCCCAATAGCTTTGGGTGTCAGAAAAGGCTAAGGCGTTGGGGTTTGATAGAGTTAAGACAATAATGGCTACTGAAGTTTTTTTAAGGAGCTTTAATAAACTGATTATCATTCACAAAAGCCGGAAAGCTAATACATCTCGTCAGAATTATATATTTATATATGTTGCCACTTTTGTTGTGTAATTCTGTAATTTGTAGCAATTACGGCCATTGTCTCCAACACAGGATCTTGTTTTAAATTTTCCCTCAGTAGTAGCTTTTCTAACACAAAAGCTCCCAAACTGAATCTCCGCGCTAGATTTCCCCCAACACACCACTGCAATAGCCCACATTAGAAGGACTTTCGGCAGTAAAAGAGAAAATCGATTGGTCTTAGGCGATGAACTGAGTTTCGCTTTTAGAACGATGTGTAGTTTTTCAATCCGCAGCTACACGGAAGTTTGCTCTACCACTAGGGGATGTGCAACTATATCCTGTATTATTTTCAGATAATTTTAGAAAACTTAAACTAATGCTGGCAAAAAAGAAGAGAAGAAAGTGCCTATTTATTCTACTTACTATCAGTGTTAGCTTTTGTTTACTGGTTCTATATGCTTTTATCGTTGAGCCGAATCGTTTCGTCGTCACACGTCATCAACTAAATCAACAAATCACTTCTAACAAAAATAGTTTTAAGATTGTCCAAATCAGCGATCTCCATCTCAAACAATTTAATAATCGGGCACAACGTATCGCCGAACAAGTTAATAAACTTAACCCAAACATTGTACTATTTACTGGAGATTCAATTGATCAAGTTGAACAGCTTGATGGATTTGATCGCTTTTTGTCGCTTCTTGATAAGCAAACAGCTAAGTATGCAATTATGGGTAATTGGGAATACTGGGCAGGTGTCGATTTAAAACGTTTGACAAAAATCTATGCCACTTATAATTGCCGCTTATTAGTTAATCAAAGTATTTTACATAAATATGGCGAATATTCTATATTAATCACGGGATTGGATGATTTAGTCAGTAAACCCGATTTAATCAAATCACTTCAAGGTCTTCGTCCTCAACAAAACCATTTATTACTCGCCCACTCACCAGCATATCGAGACTCATTTTCAAGTGGTGAGTTAGCAAAGATAACACAGTACAAACCACAATATATGTTATCAGGGCATACTCATGGTGGACAATTATCATTCTTTGGCTTTGCTCCTTTACGCCCGCCTGGTAGCGGACGTTATGTCAGTGGTTGGTATCGAGATGGTGCGATTGCCCTGTACGTATCGCGTGGACTAGGAGTTTCCGTTTTACCAGTGAGAATGGGTGTAATTCCAGAGATTAGCTATTTTGAGTGGTTTCTGAACCGCTCAGTTATTACATCATCTAAGTCAATACCTTTGCCAAAATAAGAGCCTAGATAAATTTTGGCAAAAACGGCAAAACTAAGCATATATAAGCGGTTTGATAAAAATGTGGTTTGTCATCTGAAACCCTTATCCTGCCGTCAATACGTTAAAAAAGCCTTGTGGGAAACCTTAAAGGAATTTTTAGGACTGATTGTTTTTGCCAACCCTCAAAGAAATGGGAGTTAATGGTTAAATTATCATCATCTCACCCTCGTAAATTGGCAAAGGTATTGCTAAGTAACAGTTAATTAGATGGTTTATTTTTTGAGAAATTTACGGTAGCTTGTCTTTAGTGAAAGAAAACACTACCTAATATCAAAATCAAATTAATTATGCTTAGATTACGGGCTGTATGCTTCACTCCGGTAGCTGCCGCGCTTTTGAGTTTTGGACTAGGTACAAAAAAAGTAATGGCGCAGATACAATATCCATTTTCAGCTATCTACAATTCAGAAACTACTCTTGAACCGATCGCAGGAAACATTTTAAAAATAACCAATATAGGTGAAAGTGCTAATGCGCCATACGGTCTAACTAGACTTGTAAACATCAGCTATGGTAATCTCGATAATAATACAGGTGTGATTACAATTGAGCCAGATCCAGCAACGTTTGGGTTAAACGACTTACCACTTGGTAACATTACAATTTTTGGTCAAGGAGCAGATAAGCTATTCGGAACCACCAGAGGTACTGCTACCCTTGACTTTCAAAATTTTGTGGGCACGGTTTCTAATACTATAAGTATTACTGGTGGATCGGGTAATTTCGACGGTGCGATTGGCACACTGATCTTGTCGGAGAATCTTACACTTAACCCAGATCCAACTGCTCCTGTAAGAGGTCTACCTCTAATCTCAGGTTCTTTTCAAACGCTTCAAACAGTTCCAGAACCGAGAAATACCACGGCGATATTTAGCATCGGCTCAATTGGAGTAGGTTTCCTATTACGCCGATATAGACTTCGAGTTATTGGTTAATCAACATTAGAAGTAGCATCTGGTCTGTATCTGGTCAATTCCAGTAGTGAAATTATTCTTACATTCCTATCAGTTTGGGAAAATGCCCTGACTTGGTGTTAGTAAATTATCTGGATCGTAACGTCGCTTTGCACTTACCAGATTTCCCCAAACTGGACGAAAATGCTGCTGCCAATCATGAGGGGAGAAAGACAGAGCGTTTACAGGATATTGATAACCACCCAAATCACGATTTTGCTCAAAAAGTCTACGATTATCATTGAGCATTCTTGTAATTACAGAATCATCCGGTGGTAATGCTGTTCGCAATATGGCAAACAGAAACACAACCTTCTGGTTTGGAACCCGGAAATTGGGTAGCTTGAAACGTTTAGTTTTAACTGGATACAGCAGAATTGGCCCAAGACCTGTGTCGGCTAGCGTTAAATTGGCAGCGACCTCACCAACAAAACTGTTAACTGCACTACCTGGTACAAACAGGTTCAACCAAGGATGAGGATTTGACCAAACACCAATCGATTTGAGAAAGGCAACTGTCGGAGCTAAACGGTTGAGAAAATCAAAATAAGTCAAATCCTCTATTTTTTCTGTACCGCGAGTATAGTTTAATCCCTGAAGCAATCGGTTATTATTAGGTACAGAGGGAGGGCTGTAAAAGCTAGCCGCTTCTAGCAGATAACGCCATCCACCAGCATTATTAGAAACTAACTGACCTTCTACATAGTTGAAGCGCTCATCAAAAATGATTTGGCGTTGGTCATGAGTAAAGGTAGCTAA
>JBGTMK010000108.1:0-1655 GCA_041743605.1 Nostoc sp. | reverse complement strand
GCCGGACTTACTGACTGTTCCGAAGGCCACAAACCACGAGGTATCTGTCCAAAGCGGTCTTTATAAAAGTCCCAAGCTTTCCGCAAGTGGCGGGGAATATCTTCTGCCCACTCAAATCGCTGATTTGGTAGTGTCATATTGGGCACAGCTACTCGACCGGAGTTAGTATCAGCGAGTAACGGTAAAATCGGGTGGGTGTAAGGCGTGGTGGTAACTTCTAGTTGTCCCGCCTCCTGCATTTTTCGATGTTGGGGGATAATCCGGCTGAGAATTTCTCGCTGTTTGGAATAAATGCGCTGGCGATCGCTTAAAGTAAAATTCCGACCTTGTTTTAACCAAGTAGCAATTTCCGGGTCATCCCAAAACAGCGGATCGATCCAAGCCAAATTGTGCCAAGCTAGCAAATCGCCATAATCTGGCAACTCCCAATTTGCTAAACACCAAGCTTGCCCTTTTTCCTGCCTTTGCTGGTACAGTTCGGCATAGCGGGGATGGGGGTCAATCAGCGTGTGGTGATTGGCATCAAAAAAGTGTTGAATAACGAATTCCCGCTGTTCCTGGGTGAGTTGTTCATCCGGTGTCAAGCTGGCTGTGAGATAAGGGTCAAAAGCAGTACCAGCAATATAATCTTCCAGTTGCAATATCAGCGATGGTACTAAATTCACCGTTTGGTGTAACTTAGGATACCGCTCTAATAGCAATACCAAATCCAAATAATCTTTAGTCCCATGTAAACGTACCCAAGGTAGACGGTACTGCTGACTTGGAGATAGCGAAACGCCGCTGCCAGGAGATTTGTACAGCGGCTGATGTTGATGCCAGATAAAAGCGATGTAAAGAGGATGGGACATAGAAATAGTTAGGAGTTAAGAATGAGGAGTTAGGAGTTAATTGAAAACTCATAACTCCTAACTCCTAACTCCTAACTTTTACACCACTTGCTCAATTTCTGCAATTTCGGGAATCATTTCCTTGAGGCGGCGCTCAATTCCCATTCTCAGGGTCATGGCAGAACTGGGACAAGAACCACAAGCACCTTGCAGACGCAGTTTTACAACAGGCCCATCGAGTTCTACGAGTTCCACATTGCCACCATCAGACATGAGATAAGGGCGCATTTCATCTAAGACTGTTTCAACGTTGTCAATTGTGAGTTCCATAGTTTTGACCTGCTAAGTGAATGATGGGCATTGGGAATGGGGCATTGGGCATTGAATAATAATGCTCTCTGTGCCAGATGCGGCGTTGCTCATTAACCATTATCCAAAATATTATTTTCCAGCTTTGTTAAATCGCTCCTAAATCTAATTGCCGCTAGATTGTCAGGTGTCAGTTTTTAATGACTTTTGACTAAACCACTGCTGGTTTTAGCAACTTGATATTAGATTAGCTGAACAATTTGTTGTGCAAGCCCTCCTACTCTACTTTAGCCTGTGAACTACTGAAGATAACGCCAGGAGGTGAGAACAAGGAAGGTTTTTTCCCAATACCCCATGCCCAATATGGTTATTAAATAATAATTGCTAAAAAACTTTAAAATTTCAAACTCAAAACCCACTACTGGTAATGTTCCAGATCACTAATGACTAATGACTAATGACCAATGACCAATGACAAAATCAGCACGGGCTAAACGCCCCGCTATCGCTAGCAAC
>JBGTMK010000107.1:0-3074 GCA_041743605.1 Nostoc sp. | reverse complement strand
AGAAATAGCTTCGCTGCGGGCTTCATAACCCGCCAGAGAATGAATTCTCTGGCTCATAGCTAAAGTCTACTGAAGTAGACTGAATATTTTTGGGGATATCTAGTCATCTGAAGATGACTTTCGCTATGATTCTTGGAACTTTAGTTCCTTGCAGGACATAGTTTTTGCGTTAAGTTGACACCAATGAGCATTGCTGTGCCCCTACAAGCACGGGTCTATTTCCTATCAACAAATGATTAATAAAAACCTGAGACGGGGTATTTGCGTTGATACACAACATGATTCTTTTGTACAGTGCGTAAGTCCTAATATATTACTTTTTGAGTTTTACTTTGTAGAGTAATTCATCTTTAATGCGGTTGAGAATTGAAGTCTCATCCAGGTTTGTCAAAATCCGATTAATTACTGCTTTCGGCCCATCAGGCCCCCAAGTTGCACCATTGGCTAAATAAACTTTGGTAACTTGTCCAATCCCGTAAGAAGAAACACCAGCTACTCCCCCTTGGGTAATTGCTACCGAGATATAAGGGCCTAGCGCAATACCACCCGTAGCTGTTGCAGAGATCCCAAGTAAAGTTTTCAATCCACTCAAGCCCAAATTTGCTAATAATTCACTCGCACCGATGCCGCCCATACTCAGGGCAATTTTTTGTAGCAATTGTACAGCGCCAGCTTCGGTCATCGAGAAGCCATAGAGTTTAGATAAACCTAAAATTAGAGCAATATCAATGACCACACTACTCAGAATATCTACCACAGTTACGGGATTAAGTGCGATCGCTAATGCTTTAGTCATCACAGCCTTCCAAATCAACTGATTGGCATTCTGCTCCCGAATCATCAGTTTTCGCTCTACCAATTGCTCATTGACAACATCTGCATAAAGCATGGTATTAAGAGCAACCAAGGCTTTACCCTCACGATGCAGAATTTCCAAAATTTTCAGCTTCAGTTCATCGATTTGGGCATTCCCTGTACGCAACTGGATGCCCCTCGTACCATCAGGGCGACGAATCGCCGTCTTTACCAATGGCGATGCCGCAGCCATGACAATTTCTAAAGGTGTAAGTAATTCCCGCACCCTTTCATCCCGGATTTTGTGATAAATTGCCATCCGGTCTGCTTCTGGATACTGGTCTACTTTGTTAAACACCAAAATGATCGGTTTACCTGCTTCCCGCAACTGAGAAAGGGCAGTGTATTCTAGCTTCGTCATGTCGCCAGAAATCACAAACAGAATCAAATCTGCTTGTTTGGCAATCTGTTCAGCTAAGGCGGCACGGGTTGCACCATCTACTTCGTCCAACCCAGGAGTATCAATTAATTCCACCTGAGATTGACCTACACCAGGGAGAGTGACTCGTAAAGCACGTTCAGTTTCTCCAATCATCTCCTCGCTAATACTCCAATTAACTCTTTGTGCAGCACGGGTGACACCGTGCAGCGGCCCAGTTTCAAATACTGTTTGCCCAACCAAAGAATTGAGTAGCGAAGACTTCCCACGTCCCACCATGCCAAAAGCCGCAATCTGCACCACCATCCGGTCTAACTTCCCCAGCATGGTTTCCAACTCAGCAATTTCCGTCTCTAAGCCGGTTTTTTCTTGGGGAGTGAGGTCGAGATTAGCTACCAAGTTTCGTAGCGCCGTTTGTGCTTGTTTATAATTCAGTTCTGTTTGAATGTCCTCAAAACTGAAAATGGCACTATCTAGTTCTTCCTCCCAACTGAGAGAATTTGGGTCAGTGTTAGCGGAATCGCTTTGATGAGGTTCAGGCATAGGCAAGGTGGAAGTCATATTAATTTTGGATTTTGGATTTTGGATTTTAGATTTTAGATACACCCCCTCTACCATCCTAGTTATTTTTAGCAAGGGTTTAGCGAGATGAGACAAAGAGAGGAAAGAGAACAAGAGAAGAATAATTTTTACCCAATGCCCCATGCCCAATTCCCAATTCCCAGAGACTAATGACTAATGACTAACAAAAAGTCATAAACTGAAAAATGCATCTAATATAACGCGTTAGGATCTTGACTAAATTACCTGTGCGGAAAATCGTTATTGCCGGCAACTGGAAAATGTACAAAACTCAGGCAGAAACCCAAGAGTTTCTCCGAGGATTTCTGCCCCACTTAGAGGAAACTCCCCAAGGGCGAGAAGTGATATTGTGCCCTCCTTTCACTGATTTAAGCGTTTTGTCCAAGACGTTGCACGGTAGCCTCATCCAACTGGGGGCGCAAAATGTCCATTGGGAAGAATTTGGAGCCTATACAGGTGAGATTTCTGGCCCAATGCTGACAGAAAGTGGTGTGCGCTTTGTAATTGTCGGTCATAGCGAACGACGGCAATACTTTGGGGAAACCGACGCCACCGTTAATCTGCGCCTCCGAACTGCTCAAAGGTTTGGTTTGACTCCAATTCTCTGTGTTGGGGAAACTAAACAACAACGAGATGCGGGAGAAACTGAATCACTGATTGCTCTCCAACTCGATAAAGGCTTGGTAGATATTGATCAGAATAATTTGGTAATTGCCTACGAACCAATTTGGGCAATTGGTACTGGTGAAACTTGTGAAGCAGGGGAAGCTAATCGGATCATTGGCTTAATTCGTAGCCGGTTGACTAATCCAAATGTATCAATTCAATATGGTGGCTCAGTCAAGCCGAATAATATTGATGAAATCATGGCTCAACCAGAAATTGATGGCGTTTTAGTGGGAGGAGCAAGTTTAGAAGCTGAGAGTTTCGCTCGGATTGTGAATTTTCAGTCAGTGTAATGTGCCTTCTTTTCGTTCCCATGCAGAGCATGGGAATGCCTAATGTAGATAAGAAGAATTCAGAACTCAGTAGTCAGAATGGGCTAAACGCCCCGCTACTGCTAACAGAATTGAATTTTGTACGACTGGGTAATGAATATTGCTTGAAAACATTGCTCTAGGACTTACGCACTGTACAACTTAATTATGGTGTGCATATACGAAAATGGGTCGTTTCAGCCTTTTATTAATCGTTCTTCGATGGTCATCTGTAGGGGTAAAGCATTGCTCATACGTGTCAACTTAACGCGAAACCGCTC
>JBGTMK010000106.1:0-2538 GCA_041743605.1 Nostoc sp. | reverse complement strand
TGAAAGTAAAGCGTGTAGGGAAATAGACAGTAGGAACGGCGGCAATATCCTCATTCACTTTAAACGAGGTCAGCAATTGCCATAAGGCTGGCGCGAGGCTGAATAGCACTATTAATACAACTATGATGAACAGCAAGATTTTTTTCAGAGAAAACTTGGTTCTTGCTGTTCGTTTTGGACTCGTTGGAACTGCTTGGGGAGTTACACTCATGGGTTAAATGGCTCCTGATGTTTTGGCACGGTATTTGTTGAGTAAGAAACTAGCGATCGCTACCGCCGCAATCAATATTAAAAATGTCACCACTACAAGGGCTGCTCCATAACCAAAATCTAAGTAGCGCATCACCGTAGAGTAAATATACAATGACACCACTTCGGTAGCACCACCAGGGCCACCCCCAGTCATCACAGCAATCAAATCGAAAATTCCGAAAGCTTGAGCAAACCGAAATAGCGCTGCAATCAAAATTTGCGGCAGCAGCAGTGGCAGAGTAATATTGCGGAAGCTTTGCCAAGCAGTTGCCCCATCAACCGAGTAAGCTTCATAAAGGTCTTTTGATATCGACTGCAACCCAGCTAGCAACAGGATACTGATAAATGGCGTAGTTTTCCAAACATCAGCAAAAATCAGTGCTATCATTGCCAGCGTTGGATCTCCTAACCAGTTAATCCCAGTCTCAATCAGCCCCAACCGCCGCAGAATATCGTTCACAACCCCAAACTGGTCGTTAAAAATCCAAGCCCACGCCAGACCAATCAGAGAAGTAGGCAAAGCCCAAGGGATGATGGCTGTTGTACGCACTATGCCCCGCCCAAAAAACGCCTGGTTGAGAACTAAGGCAATCCCTAGTCCTAGCAGTAGTTCTGAGATTACTGATGCTGTTGTGAACACAGTCGTCGCCCACAAACTCTGCCAGAAACGACCATCCCCCGCCATCCGCACATAATTGTCCAAACCAGAGAATACGGGTTGTAGCTCTGTTCCCAGATTTCTAGTAAATACGCTTAACCAAAATGCCCGTAAAATCGGGTAGGCAAATACAAACAACAGTAGCAGCAATGCGGGTGTTAGTAAGATCCAGGCTGTCTGTTGTTCTCGATTTCTCAGTGTATTTGAATTTGTCATTTGTCATTTGTCATTGGTCATTGGTCATTGGCAAAGAGGAGGCAGAAAGCACAAGTTGTTTAATTTTTAATTTTTAATTTTTAATTTTTAATTTTTAATTGCTCTCCCCCTGCTTCCTCCTCCCAGTAGTTGGCGCGTTTCAGCAGCAGCAGCTTGCATTGCTCGTTCAGGATTCATCCGACCGGATAACGCAGCGCTGAGATAACGCTGTAAAATATCTGATGTCTGAGCATATTGTGCGATCGGCGGACGTAAAACTGCATTGTCTACGACTTCCAATAACTGCGGATAGTGAGGATATTTAGCAACAATCTCTGGATCTGTAAACAAATCCCGGCGACTTGGCACGTACCCTGCACTGAAAATGAATCGGCGCTGGGCTTCCCGACTGGTAAAATATTGAATTGCTTTCCAAGCTTCTTCAGGATGTTGAGAAGATTTAGCAATCCCTAAACCCCAACCCCCTAAACAAGCTGCTCCCGTCTTTCCAGGAGCATGAACCATCGGTTTAATCGCTATTTTGCCCCGGATTGGCGAGTTTTCTGCCTGAGCTAAAGGCCACGCATAGGGCCAACTGCGTAAAAACACTACTTGACCACTTTGAAACAAGCGTCGGGTATCTTCTTCTTGGTAGGTTGTGACTCCAGGAGGAGAAATGCCTTGGCTAATGGTACTACGCAAAAACTCAATGGCTTGTAATGTTTCTGGTCGATCTAGTCCAACTTCCAGGGTGTCAGGATTAACCCAGAAGCCACCAAAGCCATCGAGGACTTCTGCAAACATGGCTACGAGTCCTTCATATTGGCGACCCTGCCAAACATAGCCCCAATTTATCTCGTCTTTTTTCTGCAAGATTTGGGAAATTCGGATCAAATCATCAAAGGTTTCTGGCGGTTTCAATCCTGCTTGTTTGATTAAATCTTCCCGGTAGTAGAGCATTCCCACATCGGAACGCACTGGAATGCGGTACAGTTTGTTTTGATAACGTCCCCCTTCTACATCCTGGGATGAAAATGCTGCTAACTCTTCTTTAGATATGCGATCGCCTAAAGGTAGCAACCATCCAGCAGCAGCAAACTTGGATGTCCAGATCACATCCATATTAATTAGGTCATAAGGGGATTCACCCAAGATAAAAGATGAGGTGTACAGGTCTTCGAGCAAATTTGTGGCATTCGGTCCTTCAACCAAGTTAATGCGAATACCTGGGTTCTCAGCCTCGAAGTCTCTAATTAAACCCTGCCTTCAAGGTTCGGCATCAGGGGCAGTCATTAACAGATTGAGGATAACTGGTTGCTGCGAGAGTACTACCCAACTGAACAATATGATGCTCAATAGAGTTGCCAGGAAAACCCCTATATGTAAATAACTCTGTTTTTGGATGAATTTTTGCAACTTGTTTATTGGCTTTC
>JBGTMK010000105.1:0-5511 GCA_041743605.1 Nostoc sp. | reverse complement strand
ATGTACAACAACCGCTAACTGGTTTTGATTCAGAATCGCTTGCTGTACAGAATCAGTAAAGTTTTGTATATCTGCGGGAAATGTCCGAATGGAAAATTGACTATGAACTTTACCTACACGACTTTGATATCCACTCAGCATCACGGCTAAGTCGTAAGTCGCTTTGTTAATTAATGGCGCAAGATTTTTCGCCATTAAACTATATTGTCGTCGCCCGCGATCGTAGGGGTCGATTTGCAACCAAACGTCATACTTCGACCAGTAAGCATAAACAGTATTGATCACATCTAAGCGTTCCCAGCTGACAAATCTATCTATAGGAAAATAAAAATCTCTTTCTGAGTAATACTGCGTAATAATGTCGGGATTACCTAACACACCTAAAACTCGCAGTACAGTAATTTCTTGCAGTCGGTTAAGAACATAATCAATGGGAATGCTACTACGACTCACAAATTGGAGAATGGGCGTTTCCGTACTCAAAACATCTTTGTAGCGATGATCTGGTGATTGAGGATCGGGTGTGATGTAATTCCAAAACTTTTCAACTTCGTAGCGGGTATTATCAGATACAACATTTAATAAGTTAGCCCACCAAGCATAATTATTTCGTCCCAAAGTATCAGCAACATTACTTGCTAAATTCAAACTTTTTTGAGTTAACTCGCGAGAGTCACTGTGCAATAGTTGCCACAAAAACCCCCAGTCTAATTCTCGGTTAAACGGTCGCCAACCGCTAGCAAGCAAGCTTTGCCGGGTATTATTTGTAGGAGTGCCTTCATTGCTTCTAAAATAGTCAAAATCCATATTTATTATTTATGCAGCGTTAATCGAGTTATTTGGTATTAAGTAGGAGATTTTGAAAAACTTTTCTCGTAAAATTAACTAATTGCGTACAAGTAGTAGTTTTATTTTTACCGTGTTGTACTAGGAAGTTTTTTTTTTCATTTAACTCATCCTTTCTGTAGTATAGCATACTACAGAAAACTACCCATGTCAACTTTTTTGACAAAGCAATTGGTAAATGGGGGTATGATTTCTACCTTAACTTTGCCCCCTTTTCAACTTAGACTTCACCACACTGGTCGCCGTAAGGCTTATGATTGCGTTAGTGTAATTGCACTCAGAACTACGTAAAGGCGAAGCGCATCTATCTTTAAATTTCAACCCTCAATTCGCCACGAGTTTACGCAGAACTGTACTTAACCGACTACAAAATTCACCAACTTACCCGGCACTACAATTACCTTTTTAATCTCTTTGCCTTCGATGTAACGCTGGGCAATTTCTGACTCACGGGCATATTTCTCCAACGCTGCTTTATCTGCTTGTGCTGGTACTTGAATCGAGCCGCGAGTTTTACCCATAACTTGAATCACTAAAGTGATTTCATCAGCTACCAAAGCCGCAGGGTCAAATAATGGCCAAGTTTGAGTGTGAACTGAATTATTTTCACCCAATAAATGCCACAATTCATCAGCAATGTGTGGTGCAAATGGTGCTAGTAAAACCACCAAAGTCCGAATACCTTCTGCATAAATTGGTGAATTTTTGCCGTCAGCATCAGTTAGGGCGTTACTCAGCTTCATCAATTCTGAAATAGCTGTGTTGAATTGATATTCATCTTCCACGTCTTCCGTTACTGCTTGAATAGCCGTATGAATAGCCCGCCGCAATTCCTTTTCTGCCTTAGTTAAATCAGAGAGTTGAGCTTTCTTACGGGATACCCCAGCTGCAATATAATCTGTCACCAAACGCCAAACCCGATTTAAAAAGCGGGATTGTCCTTCCACATCGGCTTCATCCCATTCCAAGTCTTTTTCTGGCGGCGCTTTGAACAAGATGAACATCCGCGCTGTGTCTACGCCGTATTTGGAAATTACATCTTCTGGTGCTACACCGTTACCCTTTGATTTAGACATGGTGGCATAAAGACGTTGCAACGGTTCACCAGTCTGGGGGTCACGAGGGTCGGCTGAATTTACTAGACTAGAAGGAATCCATTTATCTTTACCACCCTTGTTGGGATTTAGGTAAGTTAAACCCTGTACCATACCTTGAGTTAACAGGCGTTGGAAGGGTTCGTCAAAGTTCAGTAAGCCTCTATCCCGCAACACCTTAGTAAAGAACCGCGAATACAACAAATGTAAAATCGCGTGTTCAATTCCACCCACATACTGGTCAACTGGCATCCAGTCGTTTATTTTTCTGGAATCAAAAACCTGTTGTTGATTCTTAGCGTCAGGAAACCGCAAGAAATACCACGAGGAATCAATAAAAGTATCCATCGTGTCGGTTTCCCGCTTCGCCGGAGTGCCACAAGTTGGACAAGGTACATTTACCCAACTTTCCAACTGAGTCAAAGGTGAACCGCCACGTCCAGTAAATTCCACCTCTTCTGGCAACTCTACTGGCAAATCTTTATCAGGAACTGGCACTACCCCACAGTTGGGACAGTGAATTACAGGTATCGGTGCGCCCCAATAACGCTGCCGCGAAATTAACCAATCCCGCAAGCGATATTGCACCCGCACTTTACCAAAACCTTGTTGTTCGGCATATTCAATTATTGCTTGTTTAGCCTCTGTGGAAGCCATACCAGTAAAAGCCCCAGAATTAATTAAAATTCCTGGTTCAGTGTATGCCTGGTTATATTCAATTTGAATGAGTTGCGTGACTTCATCATTCTCTGATGTTGGAGTTAGGTCAAAACCTGCAACATCATCTGGGGAAACAATGACAAAATCAATCGGCAAATCGTAATTTTTGGCAAACTTAAAATCCCGAACATCGTGTGCTGGTACACCCATCACTGCCCCAGTACCATACTCGTACAGTACATAGTCAGCAATCCAAATAGGCACTTCCTCGCCTGTAAATGGGTTAATTGCCTTACCACCTGTGGGGATACCCCGCTTAGGTTTGTCTTCAGCGGTACGTTCCAACTCACTTTGATTGGAAACTTCTTTAATAAAAACTTCTACCGCCGCTTGTTGTTCTTTTGTAGTGACGCGCTTTGTTAAAGGATGTTCTGGTGCTAACACCAAGTAACTGACACCATAAACGGTATCTGGGCGTGTGGTGTAGACAGCAATTTTTTCGTCTATCCCAACGATAGGAAATTCTAAGTAAGCACCTGTAGATTTGCCAATCCAGTTTGCCTGCATCGACTTAACGCGTTCCGGCCAGCCTGTCAATTTATGCAAGTCATTGAGTAATTCTTCGGCGTAGTCGGTAATTTTGAAAAACCACTGGCGTAATAATTTGCGCTCAACAATTGCTCCACTGCGCCAGGAACGTCCTTCGTTATCAACTTGCTCGTTTGCCAGTACAGTTTGATCTATAGGGTCCCAGTTTACCGCTGCTTCTTTTTGGTAAGCTAACCCTGCTTGCAAAAACTGCAAGAAAATCCACTGTGTCCACTTGTAATAGTCTGGTGAACAGGTAGCAAGTTCACATTCCCAATCAATAGATAAACCAAGACGCTGCAATTGCTGCCGCATCTGGGCCATATTCTGAT
Organism: Nostoc sp.; assembly: GCA_041743605.1. Classification (GTDB taxonomy): domain Bacteria; phylum Cyanobacteriota; class Cyanobacteriia; order Cyanobacteriales; family Nostocaceae; genus Nostoc. The sequence continues at coordinate 1,991 of JBGTMK010000105.1, read as the reverse complement.
AAGTCCACTTTGCTGGCGGTACACCACGGTCAATGGCGGCGTTTTCTGCTGGCAAGCCAAAGGCATCCCAACCCATTGGGTGTATTACCCGATACCCTTGCATTCGCTTGAGGCGGGCAATCACGTCGGTAATCGTATAATTACGGACGTGACCCATGTGTAGGCTGCCCGATGGATAAGGGAACATGGATAAAGCGTAAAATTTTGGCTTGTTGCTAGCTGTGGGTGTCTGATCTAAGCCAAGTTCTACCCATGTCTTTTGCCATTTTTCCTCAATTGCTGCTGGGTTATATCGAGAATCCACCAAAAATGCTCCTACTGGGTCTGTCTAGGTTAACCTGCTAGGTTAACCTATATTGTAGGTCAAGTACTCAAAGATTTATATAATTGAGCATCAGCCTGATTATGCCCAAACTGCTAGCTTTTCGGGTATAACAAAAGTCATTTAATGAAAGTTTAAATGGTTGAATCAAATATAAAATTTTCTGATTTGGTGCGGGTTTTTGTCTATGGCACGCTCAAACCAGGTGAAGCTAACTATAAAAGATATTGTGCTGGTAAAGTCGTTGATGTCAAATTAGCTCTTGCACAAGGTAAATTGTTTGCTCTACCAATGGGATACCCGGCGATGACGCTAGGAGATAGCCAAGTTCACGGATATTTACTTTTTTTTCCCAACCTAAAGATTTTAAATGAATTAGATGTGCTGGAAAGTTACCAGCCAACTAGACAACCATCAGCAAACCTCTATAATCGACAAATGATTGAGGTTTACGATTCACAGTCGCTCTCTCTGGGTTGGGCTTGGGTTTATTTAATGACTCTAGACCGAGTTGAGCAATTAAGAGGCTGCCTCCAACCTGACGGTTGGTGGAGTGGCTCAGGTTTAACTGCAAAATACAGCCGTAGTCACACAGATTAGGACAGTGTTGATTGCTCAAAGTCTTGAAACAACTGGGTTTTTACTCATCACTCAGAACTCAGCTATACAGCTATGAACTGTGAAGTGTTAACTTTGTGATTAGTTTATGTCCTGTCTAGAGTCCTGGCGTTGCGGTTGTACCCGATAAACCGGATTTTCTGGAGAAGCTACTGCTGCTTTAGGAATTTCAATTACCGGGTTATTTAGTCCCACCATCAGCGGCGAAGGGGGAACTATAGACGCTGACGATGTTTGTATCGGTTCTGTTTGTGGTCGTTGTGCCAGTTGTGGTACTCTCGAAGCGCCAGGTACTAAGCTAGATACTGCGCCGATCACACAAGCAGCAACGGCTGCACCCCCCAGCATCCAGTTGAGACGAGAGCGGCGGTGCAAACGTGTCAAAACTTTCTGAACTGTTGCTTCTGGGGACTCTTGGGCTGCTGGCACTGGGAGTGTCCGCAAGCCTTGGCGCAGCTTTAACAGTCGGGCATACAAGCATTGAACCGAGGCATCATTTGCCAGCCATTCTTCTACTTGCTTGCGTTCGGTAGCTGTGACTTCACCATCGAGGTAAGCACTCAATAACTCGAAGCGATCGCGCTTCACCATATCCATAAGACCCGTTGATTCATTGGTATGCTTGTCCATTCCATCTGGCAAATCTTGAGGAAGTTGCAAAGGTGAACGGTCGTAAAACTGAGAATCAGTAGTCATCTTAACATTATTACCAATTCATACACGGGTAAACTGGGCGGGAAATTCGGGAAAATTAGCCAATTTTCCTCCTTAGGGCAGAAGTAATCTACGTCTTTCTGGTAATTCTTAATCTATGCTTAAATTCTGCCATTCGACAGAGGCAAGATACTGTAAATTAGGAGTCTAGATAATTCTGCAAGTGAGCTTGCAGCCTCGTTCTAGCTCTGGCTATTCTTGACTTTACGGTTCCTAAGGAAACTCCAGTGATTTCGGCAATTTCTTCATAAGCCATGCCTTCGATTTCTCTCAGGACGATGGTAGTACGAAAAACTTCTGGTAAATCCGCGATCGCTTCCCGCAATTGCTCGTAAAA
>JBGTMK010000104.1:0-7846 GCA_041743605.1 Nostoc sp. | reverse complement strand
TGTGGGAGAAGATGCCCTACGTCAGTTGGATGAGCAGGGAATTATCCGGATTGGTGCTTGGGTTGAGTCTGGCGATATCTTAGTGGGAAAAGTTACCCCGAAAGGCGAATCGGATCAACCACCAGAAGAAAAGCTGTTGCGGGCAATTTTTGGAGAAAAGGCAAGGGATGTACGCGACAATTCGCTACGAGTGCCTAATGGCGAAAAAGGTCGCGTAGTCGATGTGCGCGTGTTTACCCGCGAACAAGGCGATGAACTGCCACCAGGAGCAAATATGGTGGTGCGAGTATATGTATCCCAGAAGCGCAAAATTCAAGTGGGCGACAAAATGGCAGGGCGACACGGAAATAAAGGGATTATTTCCCGGATACTGCCGATGGAAGATATGCCGTATTTGCCAGATGGGACTTGTGTGGATATCGTGCTGAATCCCCTAGGCGTGCCTTCTCGGATGAATGTCGGTCAGGTGTTTGAGTGTTTGCTAGGCTGGGCAGCAACAAACTTGGGTCTGCGCTTTAAGCTGACCCCGTTTGATGAAATGTATGGTGAAGAGTCATCGCGGACGATCGTACATGGCAAATTAGAGGAAGCACGCGATCGCACTGGCAAAGACTGGCTTTTCGATTCCGCCAATCCTGGTAAAACTCAGGTGTTCGATGGTCGTACTGGAGAACCTTTTGACCGACCGATTACAGTGGGTATTGCCTATATGTTGAAACTAGTGCATTTGGTGGATGACAAGATCCACGCCCGCTCAACAGGACCGTACTCTTTGGTGACGCAGCAGCCTTTGGGCGGTAAAGCACAGCAAGGAGGTCAGCGATTTGGAGAAATGGAAGTGTGGGCGCTAGAAGCGTTTGGCGCAGCTTATACTTTGCAAGAACTGCTGACAGTAAAGAGTGACGATATGCAAGGGCGAAATGAAGCTCTAAATGCGATCGTTAAGGGTAAGGCAATTCCTCGACCAGGTACGCCAGAGTCATTTAAGGTGCTGATGCGAGAACTTCAGTCACTGGGATTAGATATTGCAGTGCATAAGGTAGAGCCTCAAGCTGATGGCAGTACCTTGGATGTTGAGGTGGATTTGATGGCAGATCATAGCGGTCGTCGCACTCCTAATCGACCCACTTATGAATCCCTGTCTCGCGAGGCGCTAGAAGAAGAATAGTCATCACAATCCATAGTTATTAGTACGTTGCCAAAATGCAATGACTAATAACTAAACCTCTTGCACAAATATGTGATGTTGAACGTAGCTTAAAACAGAATACAGAATAGAGAATTCAGAATTCAGAATAGATAATATTTCCTCCTGACTCCTGACTCCTGAATTCTGACTCCTGACTAATGACTAAGGACTAAACATGAGACATCAGCAAACGACTCAGTTTGATTATGTGAAGATAGGGATAGCATCTCCAGAGCGGATTCGGCAATGGGGAGAAAGAACGCTACCCAATGGTCAAGTTGTAGGGGAAGTTACTAAGCCGGAAACTATAAATTACCGCACCCTAAAACCAGAAATGGATGGGCTCTTTTGCGAGCGCATCTTTGGTCCGGCAAAGGATTGGGAATGCCACTGCGGGAAATATAAAAGAGTCCGGCATCGGGGTATTGTGTGCGAACGGTGCGGCGTAGAGGTGACGGAATCGCGGGTGCGCCGTCATCGTATGGGGTATATAAAACTGGCTGCTCCAGTTGCCCATGTTTGGTACCTCAAAGGTATACCTAGCTATATCGCAATTTTGCTAGATATGCCGCTGCGAGATGTGGAACAAATTGTCTACTTTAATGCTTACGTTGTTCTGTCTCCTGGTAATGCGGAAACGCTTACTTATAAACAACTGCTGAGTGAAGATCAGTGGTTGGAAATTGAAGATCAAATTTATAGCGAAGAGTCCCAGCTTAGAGGTGTTGAAGTTGGCATTGGCGCTGAAGCATTGGAACGTCTGCTTGCTGATATCAATTTAGAAGGACAAGCAGAAAGCTTAAGAGAAGAAATTGCCAACGCTAAAGGTCAAAAGAAAGCGAAGCTGATTAAGCGGTTGCGGGTAATCGATAACTTCGTTGCTACTGGCTCGTTACCTCAGTCGATGGTGATGACAGTAATACCTGTAATTCCACCAGATTTGCGACCGATGGTGCAACTGGATGGAGGTCGGTTTGCTACCTCAGATTTGAACGATCTCTATCGACGAGTAATTAACCGTAACAACCGTTTGGCAAGGCTGCAAGAAATTCTAGCCCCAGAGATTATCGTTCGCAATGAAAAGCGAATGCTCCAGGAAGCAGTAGATGCGCTGATCGATAACGGTCGTCGGGGTCGTACTGTAGTAGGAGCAAATAACCGACCGCTGAAATCATTGTCAGACATTATTGAGGGTAAGCAAGGACGTTTCCGACAAAACTTGTTAGGTAAACGGGTTGACTACTCTGGACGTTCAGTTATTGTGGTTGGGCCAAAGCTGAAAATTCACCAGTGCGGTTTGCCTAGAGAAATGGCAATTGAACTATTTCAACCATTTGTGATTAACCGCCTGATTCGTAGCGGCATGGTGAATAACATCAAAGCTGCGAAAAAGCTGATATCACGCAATGATCCCAGTGTTTGGGATGTGTTGGAAGAAGTGATTGAAGGACACCCTGTGATGTTAAATCGGGCGCCAACATTGCACCGCTTGGGTATTCAGTCTTTTGAACCGATTTTAGTAGAAGGTAGAGCGATTCAACTACATCCTTTGGTGTGTCCAGCGTTTAACGCCGACTTTGACGGCGACCAAATGGCGGTACACGTCCCCTTGTCTTTAGAAAGTCAGGCTGAGGCGCGGTTGTTGATGTTGGCTTCTAACAATATTTTGTCACCAGCCACAGGTAAACCCATTATCACACCCGGTCAAGACATGGTGTTGGGGGCGTATTACTTAACAGCAGAAAATCCCAGTGCTCAAAAAGGTGCAGGAAATTACTTTTCTTCGCTAGAGGATGTAATTATGGCTTTCCAGCAAGAGCAAATTGACTTGCACGCCTATATTTACGTGCGGTTTGACGGTGAAATAGAATCAGACCAGCCGGATACAGAACCCCTGAAAGTGACGGAAAACGAGGATGGTAGCCGCACATTACTCTATAAGTTCCGCCGAGTCAGAGAAGACGCTAAGGGTAATGTGATTTCTCAGTATATATACACAACTCCTGGTCGCGTTATTTACAATAGCGCCATTCAGGAAGCACTTGCAAGCTAGTCATTTTTCCTTTGTCCTTTGCTAATGACTAATGACTAATGACTAATGACTAATGACCAAGGACTAATGACCAATGACTGAAAAAATGATTTTTCGCAATCGGGTAGTTGATAAAGGTCAACTGAGAAATTTAATTTCTTGGGCTTTTACAAATTATGGTACAGCGCGAACCGCAGTGATGGCGGACAAATTGAAAGATTTGGGATTTCGCTACGCTACCAAAGCAGGAGTTTCCATCAGTGTAGATGACTTGATGGTACCACCAACTAAGCGATTGCTCCTAGAAGCTGCCGAAGAAGAAATTCGCGCTACCGAAGCTCGTTATCAACGGGGTGAAATCACTGAAGTAGAACGCTTCCAAAAGGTAATCGATACCTGGAACGGTACCAGTGAAGCACTCAAAGATGAAGTAGTCGTTCACTTTAAGAAGACTAATCCTCTGAACTCCGTATATATGATGGCATTCTCGGGGGCGCGGGGGAACATCTCCCAAGTCCGGCAATTGGTGGGAATGCGAGGATTGATGGCAGATCCTCAAGGGGAAATTATCGATTTGCCTATTAAAACCAACTTCCGTGAAGGACTAACTGTAACGGAATACATTATTTCGTCTTACGGTGCCAGAAAAGGATTGGTGGATACTGCCTTGCGGACGGCTGACTCTGGTTATCTCACTCGGCGGTTGGTTGACGTTTCCCAAGATGTGATTATTCGGGAATTTGACTGCGGCACTACCAGAGGAATTCCCATTAGGCCAATGACAGAAGGTGCCAAAACCTTGATCCCCCTAGGAACTCGCTTGATGGGACGGGTAATTGGCGAAGATGTGGTGCATCCGGTGACAAAAGAAATAATTGCACCACGCAATACCCCTGTTTCTGAGGACTTGGCGAAAATAATCGAAAAATCTGGGGTGGCAGAAGTTATGCTGCGATCGCCCCTAACTTGTGAAGCTGCACGTTCTGTCTGTCAACACTGCTACGGCTGGAGTTTGGCACACGCCAAGATGGTGGACTTGGGCGAAGCCGTAGGGATTATTGCCGCTCAAAGTATTGGTGAACCTGGTACCCAGTTAACCATGCGGACATTCCACACAGGTGGTGTGTTTACTGGAGAAGTGGCGCAACAAGTTCGGTCTAAAATCGATGGGACTGTCAAACTTCCCCGCAAATTGAAGACTAGGACATATCGGACTCGCCACGGAGAAGATGCCCTCTATGTTGAAGCTAATGGCATCATGCTTTTGGAACCAACAAAAGTAGGTGATGTTACCCCAGACAACCAAGAGGTTCATCTTACCCAAGGTTCAACACTATATGTATTTGATGGAAACAAGGTAAAACAAGGTCAATTGTTGGCAGAGGTTGCCCTTGGTGGACGCACAACTCGGACTAATACAGAAAAAGCCGTTAAAGATGTTGCCTCTGACTTGGCAGGGGAAGTGCAATTTGCCGAAGTAGTTCCAGAACAAAAAACCGACCGTCAAGGTAATACTACAACCACAGCCGCACGTGGTGGTTTGATTTGGATTTTGTCTGGGGAAGTTTACAACTTGCCCCCTGGTGCAGAATTGGTGGTAAAAAATGGTGATGCGATCGCTTCTAATGGAGTTTTAGCAGAAACTAAGTTAAGCAGTTTGCACGGCGGTGTGGTGCGCTTGCCAGAAGCTACCCCAGGCAAGAGTACCAGGGAAATTGAGATTATCACCGCTTCTGTAGTCTTAGACCAGGCAACGGTGACAGTCCAAAGTTCTCAAGGTCGTAATAACTACTTAGTCTCCACTGGCAACAACCAAGTATTTAACCTTAGAGCTACACCAGGCACAAAAGTGCAAAATGGTCAAGTAGTAGCTGAGTTAATTGATGACCGCTATCGTACAGACACTGGTGGATTCCTAAAATTCGCGGGTGTTGAAGTCCAGAAAAAAGGCAAAGCCAAACTGGGTTATGAAGTAGTGCAAGGCGGTACGCTGTTGTGGATTCCCGAAGAAAGCCACGAAGTTAATAAAGATATCTCCTTGCTGTTGGTAGAAGACGGTCAGTTTGTAGAAGCTGGTACTGAGGTAGTAAAAGATATCTTCTGCCAAAACAGCGGTGTGGTAGAAGTGACCCAGAAAAACGACATCCTACGGGAAGTTGTGGTGAAGCCAGGGGAACTGTTGATGGTGGATGATCCAGAATCAGTTATCGGGCGAGATAACACCTTCATCCAACCAGGTGAGGAATTCCAAGGCAACGTCGCCACGGAATTGCGTTACATCCAGTATGTAGAAACACCAGAAGGACCCGCTCTGTTAAGTCGTCCAGTAGTTGAGTTTGCCGTACCGGATAATCCAGATGTGCCATCAACTACATCGGTAAGTCAAGAAACCGGGCGATCAATTCAGTTGCGAGCTGTGCAGAGACTGCCTTACAAAGATTCAGAACGCGTCAAATCTGTTGAAGGTGTGGAACTGCTACGAACCCAGCTTGTGCTGGAAATTGAGCAAGAAGGGGAACAAGACCACAATGCCTCACCCTTAGCAGCAGATATTGAATTGGTACAGGATACAGAAGACCCAGAAGTTCAACGTTTACAACTGGTAATTTTGGAATCCTTGGTAATTCGTCGAGACATTACCGCCGATGCTACTCAAGGTAGCACCCAGACGACACTTGAGGTACACGATGGGCTAACTATCGCCCCGGGTTCTGTGGTCGCACGTACCCAAATCTTGTGTAAAGAAGGTGGAGAAGTACGGGGCGTAAAAAAAGGAACCGAAAACGTGCGCCGCTGTTTGGTGTTGCGCGACGTTGACAGGCTGATCACCAATACTAGTACTCAGCCCAAGGTAAAAGTGGGTGACTTGCTAGTAGAAGGTGCAGAAGTTGCTCCTGGAGTTTTTGCCCAAGAATCAGGGCAAGTAGTGGATATTAAAAGTGCCACTGCTGCATCTGGTGGAGAATCTGCTCTGAGTAGTAAAAACTACGCTATTACTACCCGCATCGGTCGCCCTTATCGAGTCAGCCCCGGTGCTGTGTTGCAGATAGAAGACGGCGATTTGGTACAACGGGGTGATAACTTGGTGTTGCTGGTGTTTGAACGCGCCAAAACCGGAGATATCATTCAAGGTTTGCCCCGGATTGAGGAACTACTTGAAGCTCGCAAACCCAAAGAAGCGTGCATTCTATGCCGTCGGGGGGGAGAAGTTAAGGTAGTTTACGGTGATGGTGATGAAGCGATCGCCATCAAAGTCGTAGAATCAAATGGCGTGGTGACAGATTATCCTCTGGGGCCAGGACAAAATTTGATTGTCCCTGATGGATCTTATGTGTTGGCCGGACAACCTTTGACCGATGGCCCATCCAATCCCCATGAAATTTTGGAAATCTTCTTTAGCCTGGGTTCCGAAGACGGAATCTATGCTTGTGCCAGCATTGCCTTGCAGAAGGTGCAGTCATTCTTGGTGAATGAAGTGCAAATGGTGTATCAATCTCAAGGGATTGATATTTCCGATAAACACATTGAAGTCATTGTTCGGCAGATGACTAACAAAGTCAGGATTGATGATGGTGGTGACACCACCATGCTTCCGGGTGAATTGGTAGAACTGCGCCAAGTTGAGCAGGTGAACGAAGCTATGGCAATTACAGGCGGTGCTAGGGCACAGTATACCCCAGTATTATTGGGGATCACCAAAGCATCCTTGAACACCGATAGCTTTATTTCCGCCGCATCTTTCCAAGAGACAACACGGGTACTTACCGAAGCTGCAATTGAAGGCAAATCTGACTGGCTGCGTGGATTAAAGGAAAACGTGATTATCGGGCGATTGATTCCGGCTGGTACTGGTTACAATACCTATGAAGAACCAGGAGCGATCGATGACTACACTGCTGAAATTAGCAGTAGTGTCTTAGATGAAGTTGACGATCCTCTGGATATGGTATTGGATGACCGCACAGCTCGTACCTATAATTTAGATTCTCCTACTCTTGGGGAATCTGGTTTTGGTAGCAGACGTGCAGAAAGGTCAATTCTAGATGACGAAGACGAATTAATCGCCGATGAAGTTGCAGACGACGACGATTACGAGGAAGAAGAGGAAGACGACGAAGATGATTTCGACGATGAATAAAGATTTGAAATTTCAAGTCTCTATATAAAAGGAAAAGGTAATATCAAGCCTAGTACGTGGCGAGATCCTGTTAAAACAGTAATAAGCCACAGTTCATTAGGAGTCTCCTCGATTACCCATAACAAAACTATCCCGCCCTTTGCTAAGTAGCAGCAATAATGTAGCTGGATATCTTATTAAAAAGGCAAAAGAAGATTTTCTTTTGCCTTTTTATTTTTTGATTTTTCCCTCCAGAAATACATTTATAAATTAATACGCTTGGGTTAAGGGTTATTCGTGTTGGCAATTGGTCTTTGAAGACGCGATTTTCGCGTCTCTACATGAGGGTTTTGTTGCTCATTTTGAACTGTATTGACCTTTGAACAGCTGTTTAATACCTGTAATTTTTTATCTTGATGTTGGTACCATAAAAAGCTTATCTAAAGCTTGTAAGTAAGTCGGCGAGAAAAAACCAAACTACATTAAGTAATGTAAAATTTAATTGAAT
>JBGTMK010000103.1:0-4247 GCA_041743605.1 Nostoc sp. | reverse complement strand
GCATCTTTAACTGCTCCTGATGTTGTACTCTTAAATTTATCAGCAGTTTGCCAAGTTTGCTCTAAGCTTGTTGTAACTGTATTAATTGCTTTGTCAGTAGTTGTAGTTGCTGTTGCCTTCAAAGACTCTCCAGCTTGTTGTGCTGAGTTACTTAGAGAGTTAACGCTTCCACCCACAAAATCTTTCGCATTTTGCAAACGTTCTAAAACTCTGTTAGGCAAGTGTATGTCTATTTGGGATGCCATAAAACATTTCACCGAGGTTGAAATCTAACCCGTAACCCATCTTTAGGGCGATTGCTAGGAACTAACACTGTTTCTAAACTTTGATTGGGTAATATCTCCCAATGATAATCGCGTAGAAGGTGGGCAGCAATAATCTTCATTTCCATTTTGGCAAAGGCTATACCAATACAGATGCGTGGCCCACCACCGAAACCAACTAAACTAAAAGGATATTTTTTATGTTCTTGGCGCTGGGGACTGAAACGATCTGGATCAAAACGCTCTGGTTCAAGGTAAATTTCTTTTAGGCTGTGAGTGATCATAATTGAATATAATAACTGCCAACCAGCCGGTACGTGATAGCCTTTAAACTCAAAGTCTTTAATTACACCACGAAACCCACCTCCGACAGGTTGATGCAATCTTTCGACTTCCCACAAAACCTGCTCTAAATAGGGCATTTTGCCCAATTGTTCTAAATCCAAATCACCTTTACTTGCAAGTTGCAATTGTTCAACTCTTGCTTTTTCGAGTACTTCTGGATGACGGGCTAACTCTACACACAACCAAGTCAGCATTGAAGTAGTTGTTTCATGTCCAGCAAAAAGTAACAGCACCGCTTGGGCAATAATTTCTTTTTCACTTAAGCTATTACCATCTTCATCTCTAGCTTTGATTAACAAGCTGATGGTATCTTGAGTTGGGTTTTGCTGACGTTCTCTGACAACTTGAGTTAGATGTTCTAAAATTTCATTACGAGCGGCTATAGCTTTACCAAATGTAGTAAATGGTAAAGACAACGGGTTAATAGCAAACAGTCCATTAGTCAAGGTTGTAAACAACTGACTAAGGCGCACACATTCAGGCCCAGGACGCGTACCCAACAACAACTGACTAGCAATATCAAATGTTAGCTGTTTAAACTCTTGAAACCAAGTAAATTCCTGTTTTTTATCCCACTTTTGGAGATAACTACGTGTAATATCTTCCATTGTGGAGACATAATTCGCCAATGCAGGTCCATGCAATGCCGGCATCATTAAACGGCGATTTTTGCGGTGTTCCTCTCCATCTTGCAGAAAAAGTGATTCACCCAGTAATGTCTTGAAATTATTAGGCCATCCTTCCCGCCAAGAAAAATTCTCGATATGGCTTGACAAAACGAACTCTAATGCCTCTGGCCCTGCCATTACCACAGTTGGTCTGCCAAGAAGATGGGTTTTGAAGATAGGCCCATACTGGTGATAACGCTTTTTGGCAAAATCACGGTCGAAAACAAAGGAAAGTGTTTCACCTAATATAGGTATACCAAAGCTTCCAGGAGGAATTTGATTATTTTTCATCTCTCGTTAACTCGAAGCACTAGTATAAAACCGCAACGCAAACCGCCAAAACCAAGTAGAAACAAAAAACAGCGCTACTGCTAATATTGCTGCACTTATCAACCAGCTAATTTCACTCCGACCCAACAACACTTGGGCTGGTACAGTTGTTAAAAAAGCTACTGGAATTACAAAGGTGAAGAAAAAGCGGTAAGCCGTGGGATATGCGGCAATGGGATATCTTCCAGCATCCAATAAACCATGCAACACTTCAGTAACGTTGTATATTTTGACAAACCAAATACTTGTCGCTCCCAGCATAAACCACAGGCTATACAAAATCACCAAGCTGAACAATAACGGCAGCACACCCAGTAAATAGTCGTCTATCCCTATACCAAGGCGTTGACCTGCGTAGCCAATAATAATACTACCAAAAACTAGATCCGGCATTCCCCAAGGTGAAAGGGTATGGGTGGAAAGCCAAAACTGACTGCGGATAGGTTTTAATAATATAAAGTCCAAAGTACCTTCCTGGACATGGCGGACAATGCGATTTAAGTTCGACGCCAGAAAAGTAGCAGAAAATCCTTGCAGTAAGGTAAAAATTCCTAGAACTACTAAAGCTGCTTCCCATGACCAACCACTAAAAGTATAGCCAGTGCGGTAAAACAAGAATAGTCCAAAGAGGCTGCCGGCAAGATTTCCCAAACTGCTGAGGGTAGCTATGAAAAAATTAATCCGATATTCCAACTCAGCTGCGATCGCAGCACTCCAAAATAGTCTTAGTACTTTCAAATATCTTTGCATCTTGCACCCTTAACTCAAAACCTGCTATCTGTCACTACGTTTTCCAAGATTACACAATAACTTTATGTAAATTTAATATTACTTTTTATTCAGGAAAATTGCTAAACGTTAAGATGTTGTGGATCTACTGTTGAAAGGTAAGAAATTCTATGCATCTGGATTTACCAGAACTGATGAAATCACTTGGCTACTTTGGGGTATGAGCAATTGTCTTTACTGAATCTGGCTTTTTAATTGGTATATTTATTTACTTAATTTTGCGGAATATTGGTAATCTATGGCTAAACTGTCTAACGAATTACAACGCTATTTTTTTGAGGAAGAACGACCCTCAAAAGTAACATTGGCAGAGATTTTATTGTTAGCAAAAGAAAGAGTTTTTGGATTTTTGCTGGTTATCCTGTCTCTACCTTCCGCTTTGCCAGTCCCAGCACCAGGATACTCAGTCCCTTTCGGCATCCTGATTTTTCTCTTAGCGGTACAGCTAATTGCCGGTGCCAAAATCCCTTGGCTACCCAAGAAGATGATGAATTATCCTATGCAACTCACAACAGTTCAGGGGTTTTTAAAGGCAGGGATTCCTTGGTTAAAAAAAATTGAAGCGATCGCTCGTCCTCGTTTGAGCTATATCTGTACTACTTTACCAGGTAGAGTGACCATTGGTGTAGCGATCGCCTTGATGGCAATTTCCATGATGATTCCCATTCCAGGAACTAATACTCTACCAGCAATGGGAGTTTTTGTAACTAGCTTTGGCTTATCGGAAGATGATGGTGCTATCAGCCTGGGTGGCTTAGTTATGTGTGTGCTGGGCGCAGTTTTAACGACTTCCATACTAGTGGCAGTGGTTTGGGGAGGTTCTAGTCTTCTTGACATCATCAAGACTTGGTTAGGTCGTTAAAGGAGAAGTCAAAGTAAATTTTCAACAAAAGGAAAGTCAAGGAGTGGCAAAAAAACGTCAAAAAAATATCTGGAGAAGTGAGATTAATGACATCATCAGGGGTACTTGTGGAGGTTTTTTATTTGGCATACCCTTGCTGTACACAATGGAGGTTTGGTGGATTGGCTCACTGGCAAAACCACAACTGATGATGATGGCGATCGCATTGATGTTTATTGTGGTTTACTTACTCAATCGGCTCGAAGGCTTTCGGAAACCCAGATATACTCGCCTAGCTCATCAAGACTTAATGGATACCGTAGAAGCGATCGCCATCGGACTAGCTTGCTCTGCCTTTGTGCTATTACTATTGCGAGAATTGACACCAGAAACTTCTCTCAGGGAATCTTTAGGTAAAATCATCTTTGAAAGTGTGCCCTTTGCTCTCGGTGTAGCATTAGCCAACCAGCTTTTGGGAGATACTGAAAACAGTAATGGAGAAGGAGAAGCAACCAATCAGATAAACGACACAACTAAGAATAAAGGTAATGAGTTACACGTTACCTTAGCTGATTTAGGTGGAACTCTGATCGGTGCAACTGTAATTGCATTTAACATCGCTCCAACAGATGAAATTCCTCTGCTTGCAGCGGCAGCTTCCCCACCTTGGGAGTTAGCAATGATTGCCACATCTTTACTGATTTCTTATGGTATTGTATTTCAAGCGGGCTTTTCTAATCAGCAAAAGCGAAGGCAGCAAAAGGGAATTTTCCAACGACCATCGAGCGAAACCATCGTGTCCTATTTAGTATCACTACTAGCAGGCGCTTTCATGCTATGGTTCTTTCAAAAGTTAAGTTTTAGCGACCCCTGGACAATGTGGTTAGATCACACATTGATGTTAGGCTTACCTGCGACTATTGGCGGTGCAGCCGGAAGGTTAGCAATATGAGTAAGTAAGTCGGCGAGAAAAAACCAAACTACATTAAGTAATGTAAAATTTAATTGAAT
>JBGTMK010000102.1:0-6800 GCA_041743605.1 Nostoc sp. | reverse complement strand
TAAAGATTATTATCACAGGAAAAAGACGCTCAAAGCCTGAATTCTTGTTGAGAATGAGGCATTGAAGAAGGTAGAAATTTTATCGTTATCACAGGAATCAGTCGTTAGCGTACATTTTTGTTCCAATGCTACTCGCACGCGTACTATAAGTAAGCTGTTCCGAATCTACCTCCCAACTAGCTGCACGAAGTTGGGCATCGATGAGCCGACGAGTTTCGCGTTCATCTAAGTCAATATTTTCTCCTGCCTGCTGGGAAAGCTGGATGGTTTCTTGAATTGTTTGTGCAGACTGACTTTCTGCTGTGGTTTGAATAATTACAAGGTGATTTAAGGCAGCTTGTTTTTGTGCCTCGGCTTCTTTAGCTAATTCTTCCGCGGATATGCGGCGCTGTGCTTCTTGTTGGGCAGTAATTTGTGCTAGTTCTGCGGCTGTGCGGCTGGCTTGTAACTCTGCACGCAGCTGTTCTAATTCTTGTTTGAGTGCTTGGGTTTCGACTGCTGGGTTTTGAGGTGGAATAAAAGAGCCAGGATGAAAATCGGGATCTTTGGTATTAACCCGATGAAACCATATTCCTAGTTGCCGTGCATATTTAAGGTTGCTCAGTGCAGTTCTTTGGTCATCTGCTAATGCGTGTGTGGCATCGTTACCAGCCAAGCGCAATTTGTCGAACAAGTCATATACCTTGCCTTTAAGAATTCCTCTATCTCGCAGGCGACGCATTAAATCGATTTGCCGTTCGTCATAGTCGTACATCCCCACATTAGCGGCAATCAGTTGCGCCAGGAGTTCGCCAAACTGACGCAGTTTTATTAAACAAGTGTTGGGGTCGTCAGTAAAATATCTTTCTGCTAAAGCTCCCAGTCGCACCAGTTGCGGGTCATGGATTTCTAAGAACCCAAAGTTTGGCGATACTAACATTGTGTCAGTCTTTCTCCTGAGAGCTTCATGGTGTAGATTACTACTTGGTTAATATCTTTTTAACCGATTATTACGTAATTTACAATCAAGATGCTCTATTGCCGCCATTCGTTTGATTCTATGTGTACACAGCAGTAAATTTAGTCAAAACCGAGAAACCCTCCCAAGTTTTATCCTTTCAGGGCATAGTCTCTTAAACTCTTTACTGTTACGGCTTATAAGTAGACGACCAGCCGGGAGCGACGCGGGAGCAACCGTTGGGAGGAATTGAATCGAGTGACTCAAAAAACAGTTTTCGTGACTGATACATTCGCATCAAGTGTCAAAATTTTGACTAATAATCTGATGATTGTACCAGACGCTAACACAGCCCAATATTGCGAGGCACTGCTTGAGCCATTACCGCCATAAAAATACCCCCAGAATATGGGGGCGATTGATGTGGTTGATGTGCCTAAAAGGACACAATCGAATAATGAGAGTTCGCTATAAGGATTTCTGTATATATGCCGATCTTACAATGAGCTATCGGTGGATGTCTTCGGTGATTACTGACTCTTCAAAATCGCTTCACAACAACTTTTCAATATTGGTGAAGATGTAATCCTGGTAGTGTAAGAGTTATCACCTGTTTGGGTAACATCTTGCTTGACTCATTTCTCAGCGTTCGCTTAACCTGTATGCCAGCTCCCCCCCCGTGGGTATCTTCAGGAATGCCGATAACCCTATAGACATGTAGCTAAAACTTCTGATATTGCTTGAAATAATCTCTCTGTTTCCACAGGCTTAACTAAGTGCATTTGGAATCCGGCAGCTAATGCTTGTTTTTGGTTAATTTCTCCAGCATAAGCTGTGAGTGCGATCGCTGGGATTTTCCCTCCTTTTTCTAACGGCATAGCTCGAATTAATCGCATCAGCATATAACCATCTATTTCTGGCATACCAATATCACTCAATAGTAAATCTACTTGAGTTTTGGCTAAGATTTCTAAAGCCTCACCTGCTGATGCAACCGCTGTCACTTTTGCTCCAGATTGTGCCAATATATAGGTGAGAAATTCACCTGTATCTATATCATCATCTACCACTAATATATGCAACCCTGGCAAACTTAAAGCATTATTGGATTGTCGGTTTTTTGGTATTATTTGGGGACTATCAGGCATGAATGGTAATCTGACTGTAAATGTTGCCCCCATGCCTTCTCCTGCACTGTCTACTTTCACAGTACCACCATGTAATTCTGTCAGATGCTTAACAATAGCTAGCCCTAAACCTAGCCCTCCAAATTGTCTTGTGGTTGTGCCATCTGCTTGACGGAAATAATCAAATACATACGGGAGAAATTCTGGGCTAATGCCTTTACCATTATCTTGAACTTGAACTTGGGCATAGCTATTAACTTGTTCTAATATGATTTTTATCTTTCCGGCTGAGGGAGTGAATTTAACGGCATTAGAAAGCAGGTTCCAGATAATTTGCTGTAAACGACCTGCATCACCTGCAACCATGCCGATATTATGGTCTAGTACAGTTTCCAGACTAATGTTCTTAGCTTCAATTGTTAGTCTTACAGTTTCCTTGGCTTCTTCAATAGTATTAGCTAAATTCACAGGCTGCATATTTAAAGCCATTTTCCCCTGTTGGATGCGGGAGACATCTAATAAGTCATCAATTAGTTGAATTTGTAATTTAGCATTGCGCTCAATAGTTTCTATTGCCCGTATTTTTGTAACTTCTTCCAAATTCTTCTTTTTCAGCAGCGTTGCCCAACCCCAAATTGGGTTCAGGGGAGTACGCAATTCATGAGAAAGAACTGCTAAGAATTCATCTTTTAAACGATTGGCTTTTTCTGCTTCACTTCTAGCAATCTGCTCACGCATGAGCAGATATTCACGTTCTTGTTCTACGTGTTTGCGTTCCGTGATATCTCTAAAAAATATCCCCAGTCCATCTTCAGCAGGGTAGGCGTGAATTTCCAGCCATATATCCCACGGTGCATATAATGCGTGAAAATGAACGGGGATATTTTCTAAGAGCGATCGCTGATATTCTCGCTCAAACTCTGTACCTCTAGCCCCAGTCCACTGTGACCAGTAGTTTTTACCAATCAAGTCTGCTGGTGCTAAATTATGAATTTTTGCCGCTTGGTGATTAGCATAGGTAATCTCCCAATTTCGATTCACGGCAATAAAAGCATCAGTCATGCTTGACAAAATATTACTCAAACGGCTGCGGAGGCCTTGTTCGCGCTTGAGTAATTCATCTTTTTCTTGGTGGGATTCTTCTAAGGAAGTATTGGTTTGCGCCAGTGATTTATTGAGTTGGATAAGTTGTTCTGATAATTCAGCACGGGCCTGATATTCCCCCAGTCTGACCCTTTCTACTGCTAACTCTACTTGAATTTTTGACCGTTCTGTAATGGCAATGCCCACTAATAAACTAACAATACACTGTACCAATAAACTCAACTTGTGAACGTACAGTACTTCCGCCTCTAAGGGAAACGTGGACAAGGATATAGCGTTGGGGTACGCAACTAGATAGGAAAACAACGTCACCAGTACGCAAAAACTGGAGGTTAACATCCCACAGGTGACACCAAAGCGAGTTGCTGCCCAAATTACAGGCACAAAACTCAAAAAAGATAATTGCTGAAATCTAAAGCCATGCTGATTAGTTTCGGCAACAGTGATGGTTGCTATTACTACACAAATCAGTATTATAGTGCTGAATTCTAGTATAAAGCGACGAGAACGTGGAAAAATGGACGGGTCTAATGAAAAGTTTAATGGTTCAGCACTTAATAACCAGCCCTGAGACTGGAGATAAGGGGTGATGACTAACAAGGCAGTAGGTGCAATAGCCATGACTCCCATTGCATTGCCTAACCACCAATGGGGAATATTAGTACCTAAGCTGCTAATAGGCATTTTACCTATTGCGAAAAAAGTTAAGTTACCAATGACCGCCAAGGTAGCACTGGCAATCAGAGGTACACTGACAATAAAAACGGCAGCATCTTTGAGGGTATTTAGTGTTCGAGAACCTCTCCAAAAACGACGGTAAAGCAACCAAGCAACTAGAGGTTCTATCATATCCGCCAAAGCACTTAATCGCTCCCAACCATGAAACCCCCAAGCGGGGGACATCAAAAAAGATGCTAGTCCGGTGAGAATAATACCAAAAGGGCCAAACCAGAAAGTTAAGGCGATCGCTACCCCTGATGGGGGAAACCACAGCGAGACTCCAGGCTGAATGCGGTAAATCAATGCCATCCCATGACCAATGATCAGGGCAAGTAAGCCCAAGAGTGAAATCATCACCCATCGACGCATGGTGGCAATTTTCCTGGAGTCTATCATCCGTTGCTCCCATCAAGGTGTATTGAAAACACTAACCATACTATTGTGATCGCTTTTAAAGAAAACCGAAACGCGACAGAAAATCTGTCTATGAGGAAGCGCCAGCTTCAGATACAGTAGCCCCTACATCTGGTTTGACTTCCTTCGCCTTCTTTTCAAAAAGCTGAATTCCCGCGTCAATGATCTCAAAGCCGTTTTCTGTTCGTTGGCCAAGCTTGCCGGATACAGCCCCAGCCCAGTCTGCGAATTCTGAAGCGCTAGTTTCAGCCTTCCGCCAACTTTTGGCGTTAACTTGAGCGGTGAAGACTATGCCGTTCTGGTCAGTCAACTCGATTGCAACTTTCTTGTTCGGAAGAGGTGTAGCTGTTGGTAGTGAGCCGCTAAATTTTATTGTCACTTCGCTTTTGACTTCCATACCTTACCCCTGGCTCATCATCAATTTCATTTTTCCCGCTCCTGATTTTATCTTGGATTAGGTTGACCACAAGATGCGCGATCGCTTGACTATCGTAGTTGATCACAAACAAATTGAACGTTGAGCATTCGGCTTGAACGAGAACCAAGACTCAACATTAAAAAACAAAATCTACAAAAAAAATTTACCCCTGTTTTTGACCCTTTTTTCGTCTATCTAATTGATAATTACTCTCAAGATAAACCGCCCAAACCCTGATTGTTGACACATTTATCAATAAATATTACAGTTTTGGTACTAGTTGATTGATTTGACTAAATTCGTGCGTCTGAGAAAAAACCTCGACAAAACATCCATTTTCCCAATCCTCACCAACTACATTCAACATCTTCCAATATCTCGACAATATCTCCCAATTCTCCAATTTTTTCTTACCTTTTTACACCTTTTAAATCATCCAGTCACAAAATTCTCATTAGCTCAAAAATTCCCAATAAATCCGAACAGTTCCCAAGACTTGTTAGAAGTCTCCCATTATTTCCCAATAATTGGTCAATTACCCTGAAATTCGCTTAAAAGCTTTTAAGCTCTGTAATCCATCTTTTTCTGACGCACAGTACGCCATCTTTGGCAGAAAGTTTTTTGGAGCGAAAAATGATGATTTAAGTGAATTTCAAATCACTTGAACCAAAAAAACTACTAAAATACTACTTTTATGCTACAAGTGGGGACTGTACAGTTCACTGTCTTCAACGTTGACTTTTAAAGACTCAATTCATCATCCTGCTCCTGCTGTTGCTGATTCTTTTGCTTTAACTGTCGCCCATAATCGAGAAGCTGCTGATTCCAATCGTGTGCCTGAGATTTTTTGATTTGGGACTGTGGCAGTAGTTCTAATACACGCTGTGCCACTGCATCAGAGCTTTTATCGTTACCAAACGCCACCAGTATATTAGGAACTTTCTGCAATCGCTCAAGTGGTAAGGTCTTGATGTCATCAATAGCCATATAGACTGTTCGTTCGGGTGGAACATCGCCCCTGATAAGATATTCCAGCATGGCTCTTGAAATAGCATCAATGGGAGATTTACATAGAATCGCTGTTGAGGTTTTATCATTAGCCTTTCCCCCCAAACTGAAGTAAAACCAGCTATCACTGCGTTTAGTGCCTTTAGAGTACCCCAAAAAGCTGTTGTTCTCGCCCCTAGTTCCTCTTAGGAATGCACCGTTACGTTGACCATCAAGATTTCGCATGACAAAAACAGCGTTTTGTTTGTCATCAGCGTAAACTAGCCCCTGGTTATGAAGCATTTGAATACAGTCAGAGCGGATGCCCCGAAATTGATTGAGGTAATTTTCAACGGCAGGCCAGTTGTTTCTGTCTTCAACGGGTGGGGTGAATTGGGGACGGGGTTCAGTCTGGATAATGTCAGCCGCCCTGTTCTTAACGTGAGCGATCGCTGCACGTTCTACTCCAGCTTCACCGAATCGCTCATCTAACCAGACAACCGCTTGCCGGAAATTGCACTGATTAACGTGCATCACCAAGTCAATCGCCCCACCTGATCCCTTTTGTTGATCGGGGGCGAAGTCATAGAATTTGGAGCCATCTATATTAATGATGTGTCCGTGACCCCGCCACCTCTCACGCTCGCAATTTAGCCCCAACTCCCAGGCGACATCCTCCAGGGGCAAATCGCGCAGTTGTTGGGTTTTCAATTCCAGCGATCGCACAATTTCTTCTAGCCGTTGTCGCTCCTTCTCGCTGGCTCTCGCCCGTTGCTCTGCCCTCTCCAATCGCTCTGCCATGAAGGAACGGTCAGCCAGTTGGTGGTTGATCGCTTGGAAGTGTTCATCAGACTGAATCCTGGTTACATAACTACTAGCTGATTCAAATGGTGTCGGTGCTAATTGGTTATTTGTAATGACTGCGGTGAGTGGTTCACTGTTAACCGCTTGGTAATATTCCTTTACTTTAGTGTGAGTTGCTTTGCTGCCCTTTACCCCTCGTTCAATGCCCAAAGGAGCGAGTGCAGCAGCATAACTATCTTGGAGTTTGGATAACTTAATCCTTCCCTGTCCACCTCTACCGCCAAACATC
>JBGTMK010000101.1:0-2758 GCA_041743605.1 Nostoc sp. | reverse complement strand
GGAGAAACATTAGTTGCGGCTGTTGCAGCAGAAGTTTTTAAACTCATGGATCGCGTTCATTCTTCTACTGCTGAAGGACGTTGGATCATGAGCAAACGAGAAGAAGAACGGCAAGCTGTTCTCGATTTTGCCAAGTATTTTGTAGTGGAGGTATTTGATAACTCATTTGCAGGCGATCGCGCTCGTTTAGCTGGTCGTCAACTCAACTTAATTAGAGATACCTGTGAATTTCTTTATCGTCTTGAAGATGACAAAGAAAATGCAGGTAAAAATGAAAAATCTGCGGAAATAGAGAACGAGAATGAGTAGGGATTTTTCCTTAGCATTTTTGTTGGAAACGTAAACAATTAGTAAATAATTTTTTGGAGAAAATCATGGGAATTTTAAAAACTGTTGAATCCAAATTCTTTCAAACTGAAATTCCTTACAAACCAATGGGTAAATATGTTCATTTCTTAACTATTCGCATTACTGAATCTTATCCACTATTCCAGACAGATGCAGAACTGAATAAAGCACGGGTAAGAGCAGGAGTTAAAGACAAAACTACAATTAGCCGTTTGTCAATGTTCAAGCGCAAACAGTCTACTCCAGAGCGTTTAGTTGGTCGGGAATTGCTGCGTAACTATGGCTTTATGACGGCTGAAGAATGCGAATACAACGTGAATTTTGCAATGGATAATCCTGATTGCATTATTTACGGCTTTGCTATTGGTGACTCTGGCTCTGAAAAATCGAAAGTTGTAGTAGACACGGCGTTTTCAATTACAGCTTTTGATGAATCACATGAAACATTCACCCTCAACGCTCCTTATGAAAATGGCACAATGGCTTCCAAGGGTGAAAATGGTTCTAAACCTGGTGAAGTTACCAGTCGAATTAATCAACAAGACCATATTAGACCGCAAGTTTTCTTCCCTAGTATTGTCACGTTGAAAGACCCCACTGAAGCTAGCTTCCTTTACGTTTTCAATAACATTCTGCGAACTCGTCACTATGGAGCGCAAACAACCCGTACAGGTCGCGTTAGAAATGAGATGATTGGTGTTGTATTTGCGGACGGAGAAATCACTAGTAACCTGCGTTGGACTCAGGCAATATATGACCAAATGAAATCTAACAATACTCTGAATGCTCCCGATCCGTTAGATGAAGATGATGTAATTACTGCTGCAAAAAATGCTATTGAGGCGTTAATGGCTGATGAGTTCATTGTTCACACAGATTTCATTGGTGATGCTTTTGTATCCCTAATTAATGAAGTCAAAACTTTAACAGGAAGCGAGAAAGGAATTCAGGCAATTTTGCAAAAAGCTGATGCAGAAGCTAAAGATTATGCCAAGAAGCATATCAGCAAGAAGAAAACTACTGCTAAAGCAGGGAAAGAGTAATGGCAATTATTTATCGCTGTCAAATAGAACTTCATGACAGCCTCTATTACGCAACTCGTGAAATCGGACGCTTGTATGAAACAGAGCCAATAATCCACAATTATGCTCTCTGTTATGCACTGGGTTTAGTTGATAGCCAAATCTACTCTACTACTGTTGCTGAAAAACATTCTTATCGCTACTTCTGCCCCGAACAAGTACCAAAATATGAGGAGCATTTAACGCCACTCAATCAACAGCAAATTTACGTAACTCCGGCGCGATCGCTCAATCATTCTTCCATCCTCAACACCTGGAAGTATGCTAACAACAACTACCACGTTGAAATGGAAAAAACACAGAAAAATATCCCTAGTTTTGGCAGAGCGAAGGAAATAGCAGCAGAAAGCAAATTTGAGTTTTTTGTAATTTCCCAAAAAGAACTCAAATTACCAAAGTGGATTCGCTTGGGTAAATGGATGAGCAAAGCTGAAGTTACCGTTGAACAATTACCGAAACCTAAAATTGCTGAAGGTGTATTCACTTGTACCCATCCATTAAATCCTTTAGATGTGATGTTCACTAATCAAGTGATTAGCTATGATGTTGTGAATATGCCTCCAGTTAGTTTAATTCAAAATGTCCAAATGCGAGGTCAATATTATCAATTTGACGGCATTCAAAACTTAAAAATACCAGTTCGGATAGAATATCATTTTCGGAGTTAATCACTTCCCAAAACCTTTACCACGGCTTTTATTTTTTCGAGGCTCTATAGTCATTAACTCGGCTTTAAAACCTCTGGAATCTTGTAACATTAATTTACGGATTCGCTGACGTTGGTAAGTCTGCACTTCAGCAGCTAGAGGATAATTAGAGTCAATTTTTAGGTGGGTAAGTGAAGCAAAATATTTCTCTTCACTTTCGGGATTATTTGGCTCTTTTAGTCCGCACATAATCCCACCTTCATCTCCTGAATAGGCAACGAAATCAATTTCAAATTCTCTGTCTGGATCAGCGTTTTCTCCTTTTTGCTTTAATGTCTTCAAAAACTCCTTGCCCGCTCGTGCTTTAATGGGTAAGTTCTCTTTAAGTTTTTCAGTTAGTGCCTTTGCTGCATTATAATCATCAATTCTCATTGGTCTTGCTCCATACGTAGTTTTTCTCACTTAAAAGAATACTACTATCATCACTCGATAGTCTTTAAAATTTTAGATACCACATTCAGCGATCGCTCCTCTATCCTCCGTGAAACACTATCAACAACAAACCAACGCCTTCCCCAGCGATTACCTAAACAACTTGTGGGGAGAAATCCAAGCTTGTTCTTACTTTGCTATCAACAACCTCAACCGCGATTTTGTCGCCACTAAAGGATTTTCTGTAGT
>JBGTMK010000100.1:0-13105 GCA_041743605.1 Nostoc sp. | reverse complement strand
GACCAAGACCAGGGTCACATACAATTACCCGCTTTTTGGTGATTTCATAGACGACAATAAAGTGTTTACCTTCCCAGTGAACAATTGCAGGTAAAGGTTGTTCTGCCAATTTATCAAGAGTCGCTTTCACCGGACGGGTGGCAAAACCCAGGTTTTCTGCTGTTGCTGCCATAGCCTTTAGGGATGCACCACTGCGGCTAACGTTGGTCATATCCCGGAGGCGATTGATACTAAAATGCTTGCCCCAATACTTACCAACCATCACCAAGCAAGCAGAGCCGCAATCGGCTGCGCTTTGTTGGGCATAAAAGGGATAGCTCTTAGTGAGGCGTTTCCACCAATGCCCCACTTGCACCTTTGGACTGGGAAAATAAAAATTGGATTTTTTTGGCTGTTGTTGTGACTGCTTCTCTCTTTGGGGAAAAGGAATTATTTTGGCTTTTGGAGATTGAGAAATTTTTTCTCTACTCCCTACTCCCCACTCCCTACTCCCCACTCCCCACTCCCCCAACTCCGGGAAGTATTCTAGTGCTGTTTTCCTCTGGTCGTTTTTCAGAATGTAAGCAATCGTTGGTTGCGTTGCTTGCCAATCACCTTGTTCTGGTTGTGCAAAGATAGTGCCTGGTGTCAAAGAATGGCCTTGAGAATGCCGCAGTTGACCTCTATACAATAGCCACAGTTGTGAATCTTGGGATATTTGTGGACTTATAGAGCCAGGATCTAACTGGTGTCGCTCAAACAGAGATAAGGCTTTGAACATCCCTGGAACTTGTGATGTATGACCCGGAATTTGTGAGGTTTGGCGACATAACAACAGCAAATCCCAAAGTTCTGCACGGGCAAATAGGCGATCGCGAATGATAGGATACTTCTCTATTAATGTTTGCAGTGCCTCTTGCCTAAAATAGCCAAGTTTTAAGCTTGTGGAAGCTCTGACTACATAAGGACTAAAGTTAGCTTCGGGAAACAGAGTCAATTCGCCGAAACAAGACCATACACCAAAGGTAGTGATTAAATTCTCAGAGCTATCTAACAGTCGAACTTTCCCTGTCAGGATAATGTAGATACCAGGATTGGTCTGTGCAGATTGCCAAAACTGCTTTGCTGCTGGTGGCTCCACAATCTCCATTTCTGCCAGGAAGTTTTGTAATTCTTTTTCTGAAAGCTTTACACCCAAGGCGTACAAAAGCTTTTCACCCAGATTTTGCTCAGAAAGCACTGGTGGCATTTTCTCGTCTCCACAACAGAATTTAGTTACCAGTCTGAATCAGATACAAAAGTTAATAAAAAATATTTTTGAATGCCGTATTTTCACAGAGGAAACCCTAAACCTCCTTAAAGTAATGTTGGAAGGAAAGAGCAGGGTAAAAATCTTCTCTTAAATACAAGGTATTTTTGTTTGGTGGACAGCCTTGCTCGTTGCACCAAATTGTTGATGTGACAATCACTAATGTGAATGCCCAGCTTAGGCAAACATCAATTAATTGCATCAACATACTCGACACCCTTATGGTTAGCTCATTTTGACAATCAGCGGCGTCTGTAATTGATGATTAAGAGGATTTATCTTTAGATCAAAATTTGGTAGATGCAGCGATGGCTATGGAAATTCTTCCAGTTCTCAATCACCAACTGTCGAAATTTTTCCCGATATTGATTGTCAAGAGTTTGTTATGGCTAAAAATTAGCTTTCAGGCTCTTGAACAAGACCTAACTCGGAAATAGCCTTAAAAGACTGATTTCAGGCATTCCTAATTTTTTTACAGCCTTGTCTTGACTAAAATGGTGTGACATATTTGTATAAATTGCATTGAGTCGTAAATTATGGGCAAAGTTAATCCATTGTAGTTGTGTGACCAAAGCCTGACAGCAAAAAGACCACAACTACATATCTGCTTAACCCTACAAGGTTAATCAGAGATTTACACAATGTGCAATTAAGTGTCCGGTGTTATTCCCCTAGGGTTTTGCGAGTCTAGGGGAGAGCGTCCGGCATAGTCTCAGTTTCAAGGGTGCAACCTACATCCTTCGCTTAAAATCTAGCTTTGGGTAGGCTACAGGAATCACAGGACTATTATAAAGTATAAAGCACATTGTCATTACTTAGACATTTAACTAAATCAGAAATACTTTCACTTAAACAAATGTCGTTTAAGGGGGCTGTAAGGTTATAGAGTAAATCCTTAAATCCTTTATCAGCCATGCCTAGTATCTTTAAGGGAATGTCTAGCAAGCGATTTAAATTTTAATCATACCTCCAATACCGTAGTATATGCAAGTGATTAAACAAAGATTTGCAAACATGATATTCACATCATTAGTCTACACTGAACAAGTTGAAATTAAAAGATTTTAGGACTTTCTTAATGTATTTTTTTTTAAATCACCTATATAGATGATTTTCGCAGAAAAAATATATTTCAAAGTATTTATACATTAATTCTTTATACAGATAGACGGCGTAGCATGACGTAATTTATAGCGGAGTCTATTATTTATTTAAGGATTACAGTAAGTTGCTTGAATTAGCAGTGAGGTTAAACACGATAATACTGTGATCCAGCACACACACTAATAAGTTACCGCAACCATAGCATTTTCACCACACGAGGATATGCCAAAAATACATATTTTAGCTTGATATATAAATCCTATTTGATTACTGAATCACCCGTAGAAACAAGAAACAAGGAACGGTGAAGAAGGAATAATAGTGTACTAAGTTTTTTGAATAATCAAATAGGAATCCTATATAAGTTGAGAAATAACTCTCATGTGACATGAGCTTATAGTTAAAAAATGACAATGAGTTGCAAGTTTGTTTTAATGCATATAACAAGTTGTTTGAATTAGCAGTGAGGTCAAACACGATAATACTGTGATCAAGCACACACACTAATAAATTACCGCAACCATAGCATTTTCATTATGCGAGGATATGCCAAAAATACATATTGCAGCTTGATATAACTTGAGGAAGAATCCTTTCAAGAAATACCCATATATATAAGAGGTTGTTTGAAAAGTCTAATTTCTTACTAGTACCGCACGGCGTAAATAAGCCACCCATCTTAAACGTCTGAAACCCTTGCAAACAATTAATTACGAATTACGAATTACGAATTACGCGCAGCGGTACTAGCCCTGGCGACTGGAAGTCGCGGCTATACAGACAAAACCCTTGATTTTTTAAGCTTTCCACGGAGGTGGACTTGGTTTGTGTAGTAGCGAATTCTATTCGCCATGTCACCAATTGTTTCCCCTAGGTTTGCTGCCAAGATTAGAATTAGAATTGATGTGACATACTCCTAATAGCCAAAGTGCCAGACTCTCTGCCATTAAGCGATCGCTATCTTGCCTTAATCGATGAAATTGTCGAAACCACCCTCAAGGGCAAAATAAGCTCTGTAGAACAGGTGTATCAAATGCTGCTTAAAGGAATCACTTCCGGGACAGGGGAAGTTTTTGAGCTAGCTTTGAGCGATCGCCTGAATTCTCTCCAAAGTCAAGTAGATAGCCAAAAAGACGAACTCAAGAAAGCTAAAGCTACTCGAAGTTTAAGAGCCATTAAGACTATTCAAAGTCAATGGCACCGTTGGCAAGAGCAAAATAAAGCCACAGAAGCGATCGCCTTTGCAGCTACAGAAATTACTACAGCCCCTGCTGGCGATCGTCTAGCGACATTTATCCGGGTTACTGACCCCAATCAAAAGTATCCCCTAAATTTGCAACAGCTACAGCAGTTATCAAAGGCATTGCAGCAATTTGCTCAGGCAGATTCAGATTTAGAACAATTTTCCGAAGGGATTACCCGTGGTTTAGCTTCCTGGCAGCGATTGCAAGACAACTTGCTCAGTTGGATGTACGAGCAAAAAGAATCTCTGGGATTTGGCGGCGTACCGGGAGAACGTGGCCCTTGGGCAAGTTGGGCGAAACAACTCAATAGTGAGTTACCCCAAGCACTGCTTCGCACCTTGGCTAGGGAAGAATCGGTAATAGAGTTTACCGAGCGACAACGAGGAATCACCCTCAGAGATTGGGTGGAAATGGCATTGATTTTACAGTTCTTACAACGGGGACTAATTAACTGGTTTGACCAACAAGCTTACGATGTGAAAGCGGGGCCAAAGTTGTCCATTTCCACTTTCTTAACCTTTGCAGTGATTTGGAGTCAGTTAGCAAGTGGCTTTGGCAGCATTGGAAAAGTATACGGCGATGCCTGTTCGCAAATCATGCTTCAGATTTTGCGAACCTTTGCCCAGCGTTCGTATTTTCCCTTTTACGGCGGGATTTTTGCCTCTTTTACTGGCACTTATTTGCGAGATGCCCTCGATTATTTAGATGAGCCGCTGCGAAAAGGCGAGGGAACCCAAGAGAAAGCGCGAATTTTGACCCTTTTAGGTTATTCTCAGCGGGCTTTGGGACAATACCAGCGCTCTATCGACTTTCATCAGCAAGCGCTAGAGATCGCTAGGAATGCAGGCGATCGCGCTTGTGAAATTGCCAATCTCAACCACCTCAGCCGCACATACGTGCAACAGCAAAATTATGCTGAGGCAATTAACTACAGTCAACGAGGATTAATACTGAGTCGGCAAGCAGGCGATCGCACAGGAGAAGCAAACGCGCTGGTAAATTTAGGTTACAGCGAAGTCATGCAAGCTCAAGAATTGGAAAACCTAGAACCAGAAACTTATGAAGCCGCAATTAATTATTTGGAACAAGGTTTAAAATTATCAGAAAAATTAGGCGATCTTCAAAGTAAAGCCTTATGCATCAGCAGTTTAGGAATTGCTTATCTAGTAATTGGACAACACCAAACCGCAATTAAATATCTCGAAGATGGCTTTAAAACAGCGCAAGTTTCCGGTGATTTGTATCTACAGGGGCGGAACTTAGCTTATTTGGCAGAAGCTTATTATCATCTGCAAAATTCGGAAAAGACTGTTTACACAGGCTGCTTGGGAATGTATCTTTTAGAGCAAATTGCTTCTAGTGAGTGGCGACAACCAGCAGGGTTACTGACAATTTTGCAAGGACAGATAGGGGCAGAAGCTTTCCACAAGTTCTTACAGCAACATCGCCCGAAAATTATTCCGATTATCGGTGTAGATGGGTATGATCACATTCCGCAGTTGTTAGAAGAATACAAGCAAGATATGTAATACCAACTTGAAAAAAGAATGCGACCAAATAGACCATCTTGTAGAGACGCGATTCATCGCGTCTTCACCCAAGGATGTGTTGCAATCATTAATTGAATTGGTATAAGAAAGTATTGACAAAGAGTTAAATCTTAACCCAAGCGTATTGCACTATAAATGTTACACAGACACCTGAATTTTGCTGTAGATTCAGGAAGTTTGCTTCTTTTCTATTTGGTAAGCCTGCAATAGATATTCACCATTGAAATGAATCAGGTGAGTAGAATCTTCAGCAACCCAAACATCTGTTTCCCAAGCAATCTCTGCCAGATATGCTACCATTGCCTTACGACTGAGAAATGTTGTTACCATCACCAGAGGTATTTCGGCAGTTCTAAATAGAACTTCAAGTTCCTTCTTCCGTTTAGGATTAATTGGCCCATGTGAGGTTACAGCTTCAATCAGCACCAACCAGTTATTTGTTGTGAAGTGAATAATCACATCTGGCATTTTGCCGTGGGAATCAATGTTAACGCCTAAATCTGCCAATGCTGCTTCATCGAAGTGGGCGAACTTTTCATCTGTATCGCCAACATAGATAAGCTTTCCACTAGGAGTAAAACGAGGGGCAAAATCATTAATAATTTTTTCAATCAGAATATTCTGACCACCTGGTGATAAAGTTTTGATTTCTCCGTTAATTACTATGGGAATACGGGACATTTCACGCTCTTGAGCATATTGCTTTTTCAGAGTTTCAACTGAAGCAAGGTAAGTGCAAATGTTCTTTTCCCATTCGTCAGTACAGTAAGTTCTTAATAGTTCTAGCGCACTATTTTCAATCTGATATACAGTTTTGGGACTGTTGATAGGGCGACTTAAATCATCTGGATTAGCAACTATCAAACCTGCATCCAGAAATTGATGCACTGTCTGGCGGCGAACTGTTTCCCGTGTGTTCGGCTTATAGGTTTTGCCATAATGTTGAGCCATAAAGCCCATCATCGGCGTAATTCCTATCAAAGGGGAAGTTGCTAATTGCCAAGAGTCTGTCGGTTTTAAATCAAGCAATGCCAGGAGGGTTAAAGCTGACCGTTCATTAAGCTGTGTTCGTGGAAAGCCCAATTGTGTCAAGATTTGCAGCGCTTCATCAATTCGAGTTTTAGTTGCAATTGGATTATTCTCTGACAGATTTGACATACTCAATAGCTGATTTTCTATAAGTTCATCAATTTCCTGTAAAGAAGGAAATTCTTCTTTAAACCCCGTCCCTAACAACAATAGCTGTGACAAATTAGGGTACTTTAATTTTCGCAAATCTGTTGCATTGACCTGAGTATGTCCATTGAACAACCGAAAAAAAGCATCAACTAGGGTTGAATTGAGATAAACAGCAAGCCCACGAGCCAAGAAAAGGCTAACTCCACGTCCGTTTTTGTGAAAGTAATTCAAGTGATTTTCAAAGCCGATATATTCATAATTAAATTGGTTTGCATCATAAACCACCGCAACAACACGCCTTTTCTCTTCTTTCGATGAGAATCTTTTGCATAGAACATAATGCTCATTTGGTATCAAAAGATTTGCTGTTTCTTCTATATGAACTATTGCTTGGGGCTTTTTAGTTATTTTTGGGTACTCTACATATCCATTCGATAAATTCACTGGATATATTAAAGGAACGGTATTATTTTCTATCTTTTCTCTTAGGTAATCTTTAGCTCGAAAATCTACTACCCGTCCAGTTGAAACTTTTAGCTCTAAATCTTTCAAGGTACAGGTAAAAAGTTCTATTCGCTGAACAATTTGCTGGCTAATGTTATCTGGAATAATATGAATAAACTGCTCTAAATCATCGAGGTGAACCAAGTCTAAATATGGTACAGAGTGTGACATAAGCAAGTCATCATTAGCACCATAACTGGTATTTATAATGACGCTGCTAAACTTTTGCCTTTGTTTTGTAGCTTTGACGATGATAGTTTCCTGTAAAACATCATCGTCACTAAATACTTCTTGCCGCGACTCAAAAAGATGTATTTGTTGTAAAGCCATCATTTCTAAAAACATCTTGCGGAAGTCACGGAAATAGGGCCCATTGCAAAAACTGCGCGGGGTAATCGCTACAAACTCCCCACTTGGTTTTAAAAGTTGCGCTGTAGCTGCCATAAAACCAGTATAAAGATTGCTAGTTTCCAAACCGATCGAACGCAGCAATTCGCGCACCTTGGAATGAGAATTGATTTTCAAATAAGGCGGGTTGAGAATAGCATGGGTAAATTCTGTTGCGTTTGCACTATTCAATAAACCCATCTGAAGCAGCCTGACTGCATCTTCGATAAAATCAGTCTCACGAATTTCGTAATTGAAGGAAATACCCACACGTTGACATTCCCTCTCACATAGCTCTAGAGTCTGATGCAAATATCTAATTAGAAAAGGGTCAATTTCATAAGCTACAACGCGCAAACTTGAGGTTTGTTGTCGATGCTGGCATACTTTTTCCACAAAAGCGGCTAGTAATGAACCGATTCCTGCTCCAGCATCAAGCAAGGATATTTCAGGCAAATCCAGCCTATTAAACATCTCAACCATCAATTGGGATACTGAGGCGGGAGTCAAAAATTGACCCATTGATGCTTTTTTGTCTTGCCTTAGCTTTAAACTTACTACAGCCCGGTGAAGATCCACTTCTGCAAGCAAGTTGCCACTTGATAGTTTTGCGAGGCTGGTAAACTCTAAATTACTGTTATGACTTGCAATGAAAGCTCTACTGCTTGACGGGACGATCACGGTCTGTCTTCTTAATTGCTATCAAGTTTACAACAACTTTACGGCATCTTGATGCTGAAGCAGACCAAGTTTGCGATCGCGTTGTGCAGAGCCTTAGTTACAGAAGTCCTGCTGATTCATATAATCGTTTGACCATTGCTGAAATCCTTGCCCCATAATCCAAATCTGCTGACCACCGCCCTGATAGCTGATCAATTAATGGCGCAATTCCCCGCGTTACAAAGCGAAACCTGGGATCTACTACTTCCTGTACCAAAGGTTCTAAACTGGCGTAAGCTTTCAAATGTTGGATGTGTGCCCTGACTCCAATTCTGGCACTTGCAAAAGATGCAGCCTCCGAACCACCACCAGTTGCACCTAACCCTGCAAAGTTATTTTGCTCAGGTCTAATATCGCTACCGAACCGCAAAAATCCAGTTTCTACACACATTTGGCAAAAAGCAATATCATAGTTTACTCCTTCTATACCTGCTTCTTCTCGATAAAGTTTTGGGATGTCAGGAAACCTTACTAAAGCATTTTCATTATTGTTTCTCAGAAATAATTGTAACTGTACTTCTGAAGTATTCCCGTTTGACATCACCCGCTCAAATTGACCAGAGCAAACCATTAAATTTGATCGCAAGCTAACAGTACGTGTTGCGGCATCCCAACTAACTGCAACATTAAAATCTCGCAGTTCGATCGCTTTGACATAAACTACTTTACGATAGGTAATCCGATTGACATTAGGCGCTTTTGAAAGGTCAATCCGCAGACGGTCTACTAAATCAATGGGGATGTAAGCATTCCCATTAACTAAAACTCCTTGCTCTGTGTAACTTTGTCCATTTATATTAATATTAATTGCTGGATAATTTGGTTCTGCTGGAGTTCCAGGAGTGGGATCAATCACACGACTCCAAGTCACTAATCCATCCGCAATTCCTAAAGCAAAATCGCGGCGACGAGTTTGCAGTAAAGCCCGATCCTCTGGATTGCTGAGAAACCCCACTTGCATCACCAAAGCTGGAAGCGTTGTCTGGCGACAGAATGCTAAACTACCCAAGCCAGTATTTGTATCTGGCTTAACTCCCCGATTTGGTAATTGGGGTACACGGCGCAACAACGCCACTAGCAACTGTTCAGCATTGCTTCTGCGATCGCTATTATTAGCAATGTAGAAAACGCTAGCCCCCCGCACAGAAGGGCTGCTAGCTGCATCAGATTCAATTTCTAGGGCGACATCACCCCGACGGCTGCGAGAATTGATCCAGGTGATAGTTTGGGCGGCGCTCAAGTCATCAGGAACCGCCAAAATTTCCACATTCCGCGCCCTCAGTTCCGTGACAATCAAATCTCGCAGCAGAATCATTTCTCTAGCTTCAGTTGTACCACCTGCGATCGCACCTGGATCGATTCCTCCCGCTTCTTTGCCTCCATGAGCAGCTGATATAAAAATACGTCCCATTCTCAGTATTTCCTCTGATAAAATTTAGTGTAAGCAATTCTACAAATCATTTTTGGTCTAGCAACAAGAATATAATAGCTATCAGAAGTCTAAAGTCATTTGTCCTTTGGTATTTCTCCAAAGTTCATGACCAATGACCAATGACCAATGACTAGTGACAAAGCCATGCAAATCCCCCGCTTGCACCCAGACACAATTGAGGAAGTGAAACTACGGGCTGATATTGTAGATGTCGTCTCAGAATACGTAGTTTTACGCAAACGTGGAAAAGATTTTGTCGGTTTGTGCCCTTTCCACGATGAGAAATCTCCCAGTTTCACTGTCAGTCAGACCAAGCAAATGTATTATTGCTTCGGCTGTCAAGCAGGGGGAAATGCCATTAAGTTTGTGATGGAGTTGGGAAAGCGTTCTTTTGCTGACGTGGTGCTGGATTTAGCACGGCGTTACCAAGTACCTGTGCAAACTCTCGAACCCGAACAACGTCAAGAATTACAGCGTCAGCTATCTTTGCGTGAGCAGTTGTATGAAGTTCTGGCTTCGTCAGCACAGTTTTATCAACACGCACTCAGACAATCACAAGGGCAAAAGGCACTTAAATATTTGCAATCTAACCGCCAACTCAAAGAAGAAACTATACAGCAATTTGGTTTAGGTTACGCCCCCGCAGGTTGGGAAACCCTTCATCGCTATCTAGTGGAAGACAAACATTACCCAGCGCAAATACTAGAAAAAGCGGGATTGATTAAGCCACGCAAGGAAGGCGGTGGTTATTATGATGTATTTCGCGATCGCCTGATGATTCCCATCCGTGATGTCCAAGGGCGCGTCATTGCCTTTGGTGGGAGAACTCTGACTGATGAACAACCAAAATATTTGAATTCACCAGAAACCGAACTTTTTAGTAAAGGTAAAACCTTATTTGCCCTCGATCAAGCCAAAGGTGGGATTTCTCAACTCGATCAAGCCGTGGTGGTAGAGGGATATTTTGATGCGATCGCTCTCCACGCCGCTGGTATTAATAACGCCGTCGCCTCCCTTGGTACAGCTTTAAGCTTAGAACAAGTCCGGTTAATATTACGCTACACCGAATCGAAACAATTAGTACTCAACTTTGATGCTGATAAAGCCGGAACTAATGCCACCGAACGGGCGATCGGTGAAATTGCCGAGTTAGCATACAAGGGCGAAGTTCAGCTAAAAATTCTGAATTTACCCGATGGTAAAGATGCTGATGAATATTTACATAGCCACACTCCAGAAGATTATGGAGAACTGCTAACAAATGCGCCACTTTGGCTAGACTGGCAGATTCAGCAAATTATTCAAGACCGCGACTTAAAACAAGCTACTGATTTTCAGCAAGTAACTCAGCAATTAGTCAAATTACTTAAAAATATAGCTAACAGCGATACACGCAACTATTATGTTTCCTACTGTGCAGAAATACTCAGTTTGGGAGATACCAGACTTATACCCCTACGAGTCGAAAATCTGCTAACTCAAATTGCTCCGGCTGCGGCTACATACTCTAAACCTGTATCAGCGAAGAAAGCATGGGGAAGTAGCAAATCCCCACTCCCCACTCCCCACTCCCCACTTCCCACAGAACGCAGCCTTTTAGAACACGCAGAGGCGTTATTACTGCGAATCTACTTACATTGTCCTGAACAGCGTCAAGCGATTATTGCCGAACTAGAGGAGCGAGATTTGCAATTTAGTCTTTCCCACCACCGATTTTTATGGCAACAGATTTTAGAAATTTCATCTGGTGATGGAGAAACGAAAAATTTTGCGTCTCTACCAGATTTAATTTCCCGACTGCAAGACCAGTTCTTAGAATTTGACAGCGAGATGGGGTTAATTTCCCATTTATTTCATGTGGATGAAAAAAACCAGAAAGAAATACTTCGGACTCCGCAAGTAGTTCAAGCTGCGATCGCTTGCATGGATTTGGTGATGCTTGAAAAACGTTATCGCCACTTTTTGGAACTATGGCAACAAACCGATCCCGAAGCTGAACCAGAGCGCTATCAATCTTATTATCAGGCTTTCTACGCTGAAAAAATTAAGCTTCAGCAAATAGATCGACAACGTTTATTTTCGATCACAGACTTGCTGTAGTTTTGCATTCACGTCATTAAACAACGTTATCAAGATGCGCTAAAGAGGGAAGAACAACTGTCAAAGCTTTTGTTAAGAAAGATGTTTATAATGCATAGCTTAAAAAGGGGGGAACCGGAGTCAAAGTCCCCCTTTTGAAGGGGAGCCACTGCGGTCTTGGGGGTTTCCCCCATGAGCAAGTGGCGTGGATTTAGGGGGATCTAAAACTTTTGATACCGACAAGAGGACTTTTCAAACATCCTCTAAGAACCAAGATCAGCGATCGCGTTTAGCAGAGCGGCGCGATGCAGACGAACGGGCACCCGGCTGATCACCATTCGTCGCGGGTGGCGCTGCCTTGCGTTTAGCTGATGTCTGTGGCAGAGGTTTAGGAGTACGAGCCGGACGTTTATCACCTCCAGGCTTGCCTCTGTGTTGGCGTACATTTTGGATTGGTTCGGGGTTAGCATCGGGGTTGGGCGCAAAACCAGCAACTACTTCCTTTGGCAAGCGCTGTTCAATCAGTTTTTCGATATCTGTCAATAAATGCTGTTCATCAACGCACACCAGCGACACGGCTTCACCTGATGCGCCAGCCCGACCGGTGCGCCCAATACGATGAACATAATCTTCTGGTACATTGGGCAAATCGAAGTTGACTACATGGGGCAGTTCGCTGATGTCAAGACCCCTAGCAGCAATGTCCGTCGCCACCAGCACTTGTAATGTGCCATTTTTGAACTTTGCCAGAGCATTAGTACGCACCGGCTGGCTCTTATTACCGTGAATTGCCAGTGCTTGAATCCGGTCTTCGCCCAACTGCTTAACCAAACGGTCAGCACCATATTTAGTGCGAGTGAACACTAGTACTTGATACCAATTATCTCGCCGAATCAGATGAGCAAGTAATTGGCGTTTCTTGTCACGGTCTACCTGATAAACTTTTTGTGCGATCGTTTCGGCGGTAACGTTGCGGCGTGCTACCTCAATCATCTTCGGGTTATTGAGCAGTCCGGCGGCTAGTGCCTTAATTTTGTCTGAGAAAGTAGCGAAGAATAGCAAATTCTGTCGCTGTTTGGGCAGAAGTGAAAGGATGCGGCGGATATCATGAATAAAGCCCATGTCC
Source organism: Nostoc sp. (assembly GCA_041743605.1). Classification (GTDB taxonomy): domain Bacteria; phylum Cyanobacteriota; class Cyanobacteriia; order Cyanobacteriales; family Nostocaceae; genus Nostoc. Next base: position 492 of record JBGTMK010000100.1, on the reverse strand, counting down.
AGCATCCGATCTGCTTCATCCAGCACCAAAACCTCAATATGCGACAGGTTCAGCGTCCCCTGCTGTACGTGGTCTAGTAGTCGCCCTGGAGTAGCGACCAAAATATCCACTCGACCCCTCAAACGCTGTTTTTGCAGATTAATACCGACTCCGCCAAACATCACCATCGAGTTGAGATTTAAGTACTTGCCATACTCGCGCACGCTTTCTTCCACTTGTGCAGCGAGTTCACGAGTCGGGGTGAGAATCAGCGCCCGAATCGGTCGGTTATTAGATGTACCTTTGATGCTCTTGTCAGACGATAACCGATGCAGCAGAGGCAGGGTAAAACTAGCGGTCTTTCCAGTGCCAGTTTGTGCCCCGGCTAGCAAATCGCTACCCGACAACACAGCAGGAATCGCCTGTATCTGAATTGGCGTGGGTTCGGTGTACCCGCGTTCGGTAACCGCACGGATAATTTCATTGGACAAGCCGAGGGTAGAAAAAGACATA
>JBGTMK010000099.1:0-13745 GCA_041743605.1 Nostoc sp. | reverse complement strand
CCTTTCGGACTTGATTCGCAAAATACGTTATAGTTTACCTGAAAAGACAAAACCTACAATCGAATTTTTTATCCCTTTGGATTTTTATCAAGAGTCTTTGGAAAATATTAGCTTTCCACGCGGTAGAAAAAGAGAATTATTGGGGAAAGAGTACTCTATCTTTATCAACTCATTTGAACGATATTTCGATCAAGACTTTCGTGAAATACGTGATGAAATTTACGCACAAAAAAAAGCTTTATGGGTTAATGGTGATACTCCAAACTCTGAGATTTACTACATTGGCACGAAACCATCAGAATCAGATTTAGAAATGATTGAAGAAGCTAAAGCGATTGCTGTCTGGAGCCGATGTTTAGAGAGTCCTTTAACTGAAGGTAATGACATAAAAATATCAGAGTGGAAAAATTGGCCGCATACAATACATAAATTGCGAAAACAGAGAGAAAATCTAGAGGTAACGCTTTTTTGGGATGATTTATATCCTAAGCCTTCTGAACGCTGTAGACCCTTAAATACCAAAGTGGTGGAGTAAAATGCCAAGTGAGCAAACACCTGAACAGAAGGATCTTCGCATCTACCGTGGTTTAACCTTGAGTGCGGATCATTTGCCAACGCCAGAACAGCAGGAACAGCATCTTGATCACATTCCACCGCCCCCGCCTTGGCGAACCTTTGGGCTGTCAACCGAAAATGGGGACAAGGATAAGAAAGCGGAGTCAAGAGAGAGCCAAGAAAGCGTAGGCAAGATTGACCCACGAGCGTTAGGGTTTGTTGCCAGCAAGGAAGCGGTAGAATTAGTTAATGCTGCATTGTGTTTGCGCCGCCCTTTGCTGATTGAGGGGAATCCTGGTTCTGGTAAGACATCATTAGCTTATGCAGTGGCCTGTGAACTGGGACTACCTGGCCCCTATCGTTGGTCAATTGTTTCTCGTACTACCTTGAAGGATGGTCTGTATGCCTATGATGCTATTGGGCGATTGCAAGAAACATCCCTACTCAGGCAAAAAGTTGGTGAGAAAGGTGAGATTACAGAACTTGATGTTGGCAATTATTTGCGGTTAGGACCGATGGGCATGGCATTCCATCAGTCTCGACCGGGTAGACCGGCGGTGCTGCTCATTGATGAGATTGATAAAAGTGATATTGATATGCCCAATGATCTGTTGCATATTTTTGAAGAAGGATTTTTTGAAATCCCAGAACTGGCTCGCTTGCAAAGTGACAAAGCAGAGGTGCTTCCTTACCGCAGTCAACAGGATGATAATGATGCCAAAATTCCTATCGAAAAAGGGTTTGTGCAATGTAAAGAGTTTCCCTTAGTATTAATGACCAGTAATGAAACACGAGAGTTTCCGCCGGCTTTTCTGCGCCGATGTTTGCGGCTATCTCTTAAGCAACCAGATACGGTGGATGGTTTCTATAAAATTTTAGAGGAACGCTTCAAATCAGAGGATTTGAAACAACTGGATGAGCCAGCGCGGAAATTAATTCAAGAATTTCTCAATCGGATTCAGAAGAGGGACGTAAAATTAGCAACAGATCAATTGTTAAATGCCGTCTATCTCTTACTGCGAGGTGACAACCTCACCCAAGACGATCGTAAATTTGTGTTAGATACTATCTTCAAATCGCTGTGAGGGTAGAAAGGGTAAATGGCTCCAGAGAAAGATAAGTGGTGGGGAGATGAGAGAGAGACTGCTGAACTGATTTGGTGTGCGGCTCACTTGCATCGCATCATTGCCCCTCCATCCCTCAAAGACGTTGAACGGGTAGAAAATTTGCGCCCTCCTGAGGGGGATCTGCCTGCTGAAAAACCCCCGGATGATAGCACAAAGACTACTCCCCCCACTGCTGAAGATATAGAGCCACGCACACATATTGCCACTAACCCCAAAAACGCCGAGCGTTCCCCCTCTGACCCTAAAAAAACAGAGTCATCGTCAAGCGATCGCGCCTCGCCAGTTCGCATTCCCGATCCATTTCCCTTACCCAAACCAGCCGCAATCAGTAAATCGCTTCTACCCCTAGCCAGGCGAGTTCCGGGTATCTTGGCGAATGAATTGGATGTTGATGCTACAGCCGAGCAGACAGCCGAGGCAAATGGATTGCTGATGATGGCATTTCGCCCTCCCTTGGAGCGATGGTTTGAGGTACATTTACTGATTGATCGCTCACCTTCAATGGCGTTTTGGGGAGATTTAGCAGAGGGGGTAGCAACGCTCTTTCGGTGGCAAGGGTTTTTCCGAGATGTGCGGGTATGGCAGTTTGAAACACTTAACAGTGAGCCACGATTGTTCTCAGGTGCTGAACGTATTGAACGGGAGATTCGTAGTCTCATTGCACCAGGGCGGAATCGAATCTTTGTCGTGCTAACAGATACTTTAGGAAAAGCTTGGCACTCTGGAAGGGCATTTGCGGCACTGGCAATACTAGGGGAGCAGCATCCTGTTGCTATTGCTCATGTTTTTCCCCAGACTTTATGGCGGCGGACTGCTTTACTTCAGGCGATTCTACGACCCCTCGTGGCTCCTCAGTCAGGGTGCGCCAACTCAATGTTGCAAGTCGGAGCTAGGCTGCATACGAAGGCTCCTATCTATCGCTTCCCAATTTTCAACTTATCCAGTAAACACTTTAGCACTTGGGCGAATTTTCTAGCTGGGAGTGGAGGTAATTCTATCCAAGGGGTGTTAATCAGACAAGAAGCACAGGAAACACCAGCAATTACCAAAGTTTACGAACCCGAACCAGTGGAAGAGAAACCCGAAAATTTACTGCAAGAATTTCTGAGTGATGCCAGTCCTGAAGCGCGGCAACTCGCTGAGGTACTGGCTGCGGTTCCCCTGTTCCCTCCAGTCATGCGGTTGGCACAAAAACAGTTTTTGCCCGATAGCGAACACTGGCATTTAGCAGAAGTATTTTTTAGTGGTCTGGTTCAACGGTCTGCCTTGGGACCAGGAAACACAACTGTTCCAGAAACGTGGTATGAGTTTAAACCAGGAATTCGCAAATTGCTGCTAGAAAATAGCCCAGTTCTTCGCACGGCTGAAATTTGGCGCTCAATTGGGGATTTGATTCAGTATCACTATGGAAGTCTACGAGATTTTCAGGCACTCATTCCTAACCCAAAAGGTTCTATTCCAGATGCACCTGCGAACAAGGATCTGTATTTTGCCGAGGTTGATGCGGCGGTTCTCATGACTTGGGGGGGAGAATATGCCCTTCAAGCGCAAGAACTCTTGAATAAAGTGACGGCAGCTAAATGGCAGATTGGACGCTTACCACCTATTAAAATCTTTGAATTTACAGTAACTACTATCTCTATTATTGAGGATGAAACAGAATCATCTTCAGTAGTAAACTTGCAAACTTTTGAATTTGAAGTAGGGATAATACAAGTTAATAATATTCTTGACATTTTAGAGAGGATGGTTTTTGCTCAGACAGAAGAGCATTTAAGCAACATTCAACTAAAAGTTTTAAAGGAAACATTAGCAGGTAAAACTTATGGAGAGATTGCAGAGTCAATCCCAGGCAAAGGTGGTTCTCAATCTTATCTAGAAAATAATATTGGCCCAAATCTGTGGAAAATCTTATCAGAAGTACTTGGTGAACAAGTCACCAAGAAAAATGTCAAAAAAGTGATAGAGCAGCAGATTGCTGGTCGTCAGTTAACCATTCATAGACACCAACAGCAATCTCAGTATTTTATCGAAGACTTACCCAATGATCTTCAGTTAGAAATGGTGTCTATCCCTGAAGGTAGTTTTCTGATGGGATCGCCACAAGATGAACTAAAGCGTGACAGTAATGAAAGTCCACAACACCAAGTAACTGTTCAGCCCTTCTTCATAGGAAAATGCTTAGTAACACAAGCACAGTGGCAAGCAGTAGCCTCTTTACCCCAGGTAAACAAAGAACTTAACCCTGACTCATCTCATTTTCAAGGTTCAAATCGACCAGTTGAGCGAGTTTCTTGGTATGAGGCAGTAGAGTTTTGCGATCGCCTTTCCCAACATACAGGAAAAAGCTACAGTTTACCCAGTGAAGCAGAATGGGAATATGCCTGTAGAGCCGGAACTACCACCCCATTTCATTTTGGCGAAACAATCACATCAGAACTGGCAAACTATGATGCTACCTCCACTTATGGCGTGGGTGTAAAAGGAACCTACAGAAAAGAGACTACACCTGTGGGCAGTTTTGAGGTAGCTAACGCCTTTGGGTTATACGATATGCACGGAAACGTCTTGGAATGGTGTCTTGATGATTGGCACGATAATTATGAAGGTGCGCCAACAGATGGAAGTGCTTGGTTTGATAGCAAAAATAATAATCTTTCTCAAAAAGAAGGAAGTGCCGTGCTGCGGGGCGGTTCCTGGGTCAACATTCCTGGATACTGCCGTTCCGCGTATCGCGACTTCAACCTCGCGCGCGACAACCACATCAACATTATTGGTTTTCGTATTGTGTGCGCTGCCGGGAGGATTCTTTAGTAACCCTTTATACTTTTACTCTTTTGCCCTTTGCTCTTGTTTTTTTACCCTTATTGAGTGTAGCGAAGCGGAACGATCTAATTTTTTTTTAATTAAGCGTGGGAATTCTTTAAACTTACAATCAAGCAAAAAAGTAAAGCAAGTGGTAATAAATGCCAAAAATAGTTATACACGAAACACAGAAGACAGCCCAATACTACGTAGAAGACCTGGGCAACGGAATTACGCTTGATATGGTACTGATTCCTGGCGGCAACTTCATGATGGGTTCCCCAGAGGATGAATTAGAGCGCAGGGATTCAGAAAGTCCTCAGCATTTAGTAAACCTTCAGCAATTTTGCATGGGTAAGTATCCAGTCACTCAGGCACAGTGGAAAGCCGTAGCAGCACTACCGCAAGTAAATATTGAGCTAGAAGCTGAACCATCGAAATTTGAAGCTGAACCATCGAAATTTAAAGTGGAGCAACGACCTGTAGAGCAAGTCTCCTGGTACGATGCAGTTGAGTTTTGCGATCGCTTATCCGACCATACAAAAAGGCAGTATCGGCTACCCAGTGAAGCAGAATGGGAATATGCTTGTCGCGCTGGAACTACTAGCCCATTTCACTTTGGCGAGACAATCACAACTGATGTTGCCAATTACAGGGGTACAGATAACGAAGAATATAAATGGTCAGGTTCTTATGGACGAGGGCCAAAAGGTATCTATCGAGAAGAGACTACACCTGTGGGTAGTTTTGAGGTAGCTAACGTTTTTGGATTATACGATATGCACGGAAACGTCTACGAATGGTGTCTCGATGATTGGCATGATAATTATGAAGGTGCGCCGACAGATGGTAGTCCGTGGCTTGACAATAAGAATGACAATCTTTCTCAACAGCAAGGAAGTGCCGTGCTGCGGGGCGGTTCCTGGTTCAGCCATCCTGACTTCTGCCGTTCCGCGTATCGCCTCAACACCTTCACGCGCGACGTCCTCAACTACGATATTGGTTTTCGTATTGTGTGCGCTGCCGGGAGGATTCTTCAGTAGCCCTTTATACTTTTTCTCTTTTGCCCTCTGTTCTTGTTTTTTTACCCTTTTTTAGTGTAGCGAAGCGGAACGATCTAAATTTTTTTAAAATCAAGGGTTGGGTAGAAAAAATATAATCGAGCTACTAATAAATTAAGATTTATAAACGGAATGAAAGAATTATCGGTAATCCAAAAGACCTATGATTGTATTAAATGGTATGTGCCAATTATTGAGCGATTGCCGAAAATTCATAAGTTTTCTTTAGGAGATAGGATAATTAATCAACTGTACGATTTATTGGAGGGTTTAATTAAAGCCAAGTACGCTAAAAATAAACTGCCTCAACTAGAATCTCTCAATATAGAGTTAGATATTTTACGATATCAAACACGAATGCTGCTTGATTTCAATAAAATATCAGTTGAACGATACGAATATGCCATAAAATTATTGGATGAGATTGGTATTGAACTAGGTGGATGGATTAAAAAACAAAGAGAAAGGGAAAAGTAAGTTGATTGAATATGAAATATAATGAAACGTTACGGCAACCTTTACCCTCAAATCACCAAGTTTGAAAATATACTTCTAGCATCGCGTCAAGCCCAAAAAGGCAAGAGATTTCGGGATAATATTCTAGAGTTTAATTATAATTTAGAAACTGAATTAATTAGATTACAGCAAAAATTAACGGATAAAAGTTATCAGCCAGGAGCTTACCGAACCTTTCACCTGATAAATCCCAAAAGCCGCCTCATTTCCGCCGCACCCTATCGGGATAGGGTTGTTCATCATGCCCTGTGCAACATAATAGTACCAATTTTTGAGGCAACTTTCATTGCTGACTCCTACGCTAATCGAATTGGTTTTGGTACGCATCGAGCATTAAAGAAATTTACTCACTTTGCTAGAAACAGTCGCTATGTACTTCAATGTGATATCAGGAAGTATTTTCCTAGTATTGACCACATAATTTTAAAAGAATTAATACGCCGAAAAATCAAATGTCCTGATACGCTGTGGTTGATTGATACTATAATCGATAATAGTAACGAGCAAGAAACTGTAATTAATTATTTTCCTGGGGATGATTTACTTACTCCTGTGACTCGGAGGAGAGGTTCACCAATTGGGAATTTAACCAGCCAGTTTTTTGCTAATATTTATTTAAATGGTTTTGACCATTTTGTGAAAGAACAGCTAAAGATATCCAAATACGTTCGTTATGTTGATGACTTTGCTTTATTTAGTGATGACCGAGAATTATTAGCAGATGCCAGATTAGCTATAGAAGAATATTTAGCTGAATTAAGGCTCAAAATTCATCCAATCAAAAGCCAATTATTTGAAACAAAAATCGGTGCAACTTTTCTAGGATTTAGAGTATTTTCAGACAGAATGCGGGTAAGAAATAGCAATTTGCATCATGCAAGACGCAGACTGAAGCGATTGAAAATAGACTACGCTCAAGGTAAACTTGAACTCAATCAAGTAACTCAATCCATAAGAAGTTGGATTGCTCACTTAGAACATGGTGATACTTGGCAATTACGCAAACAGATATTTACTTCCCTCCATTTTAGGAGAAAGTAGAGAAGGGGTAGGCGAACCCGACTGCGGGGCGGTTCCTGGAACAACAATCCTGAAAACTGCCGTTCCGCGTATCGCAACAACAACAACACGCGCGACAACCACAACAACAATATTGGTTTTCGTATTGTGTGCGCTGCCGGGATGTCTCTTCACCGCGAGAGTCGGCAGGTGGGAATCTGTCGAGAGTGCAACCGAAGAGTCCAGCCTACACCTGTGATGTCGGTGACGATATCCAAATATAAAACTGGGTTGGGTAGCTTGGTAGGTGCAAACCGAACAGTTGCTCAACCCTACAACAGCAGATTCCTGTTCTTGGTGAATGCGGTAAGCGTAGTCATTCCTTCAGGCTTATCGCTTTTGGGCAACAGTTTCATGATGAAGTCGGGTTATTTAGCCGACAGGAGTATCAAATATGGTTTCATCAGAATTACTGAACATACTGCAAGGACTTAGCCGTGCTGAAAAACTTTATATTGTGCAAGTTTTGATTTCAGGATTAGCCCAACAGGAGGCAGACTTAATTAAACCAGAGCAATCTTATCCTGTCTGGTCGCCATATAATGCTTTTGAAGCAGCAAACACGATGCTAGAAGTTTTGCAAGCAACACAAAATCAAAACAATGCCGAATGTTGAGCAATTTCCTTTTGTTAACGATGATACAAAATTGGGGGAGGCTGGTTTTCGCCCTCAGATGCCAATTACACTTACAAGTCCCCAACATTCTACCATCACACCTGCTCTGTTAGATACAGGAGCGACAGTCAACGTGTTGCCCTATCCAAAGGGTTGCCGTAGGCATCGCTAACCATTCCACTTCATCAGCACCCCATCCACAACCGCAACCCCCCACTGCGGAAACTTCACCAGCAGTTTCTTGATCACAATCTGCAAAGCCGGATCATCATTCCAACACTCTTGCAAATACTCAAACCCCGGATTCTGCCCCGAATTCGTCGCAACCTTGAGTTTCTGCATCCGTTCCGGTCGCGCATTTGCCCTTGCAACAATCGCTTCATGCGACCATTTTTCAGTGACAAGCGCGGCGGAACCTTCACCCTCATGATCTGCTTTTATTTCTACGCTCGAAACCGAGTTTTCAACCAACAACGAAGCAGAGGGGCGATTCGGTTCTATTTTGTGATCTGCGATCGCTGAAGTTGAAGAAAATTCAATTTGGGCAGGCGACGCGGCGGAACAAGTACCTTCATGATAGTCCCTCGCTTCAACACCACAGTCCTGATTTTCAGCCAACAACAAAGCAGATTCACCCTGTACAGCATCCACAAGCGTCAGCGATGTACAGTCCGTTACCGCAGGTAACTCTTCTTCCTTCTCTGACACGCCCTCGACAGACTGAGGCGACGCGACCCCCAAGGGAGCGATCGCCGTTTCCTCCTCACGCGAATTTTCTGTAAGCGTGTCAGAGATACACCTCACAATCTCTTTTGAAGAGATTGTGAGGTGTTCCTGAACAGTTCGTGAGGGTTTACAGAACCCTTGCTCTGACTTACTTTGATCTAAGATAGATGCTTGATTTAAAGCACGTATTTCTTCACAGCCAGCATCTATTTCTGAATTCTCAGCATTTGATTCTCGTTTTTCAGCATCTGGTTGCTGATTTTCAGCATTGGCTTTCTCCCAAAACTCCTTCATTCGACTGCCATGTAAATTTTTTACCATCCAGCTAGCCGTTTCCCGTCCATCCTGAATTGACTTGTCGGGCTTGAAAATAAACAACCCGCTTTCGGAGAGAATTTTCTTCGCAGAGATAAAAGTACTGTACCCCAAAGCAGAAGTCAAAGGCATCCACCGAGAACCATAAGGGTCAGCCGTCCAGCACTCTTGCCACAATTGTGTAACTGATGGCTTTTGTTGCGAAGCCCATAACATATCTTCTATGGGAATAATCACATGAAGCCTTTTATACGGTGACTGTGGTTTAGTGGCAGCCTTTTTGAGCTTGGGCTTTGTAATAGTTGCGGTCATTTTACAATCTCCTGTCTATGTTGACGCACGGAAATTTCCCCCACCGTGATTGCGGGGTTTGGTACTTATGTTTGGTTGTCTAAAAAGTCATCGATACACTGAAAGCCTATTGAGGTTGCCAGAATCGCAACTCATTTCGGAAATACCTGTCAGCCTTTTTTGATTGCTCCTTCCAGCAATCCCAGGCTACTATCAACTCTTCGCCCAAATCTTCTACAACTTCCCCCCTCTCAACATACAAAGTACGGTAAGGGTCAGCGTGAGCAACGATAGAGCCGATGCCGATGGTGTCTGGTTGAGAGGCGGCATTCTGGAGAGCAGTAATTAAATCAGTTTCTTGGGTAGTCAATTCTGCCCAGTAGTCTTGTTTGATTACCTCATACTCTTGCGCTACTGCCCAATAGTCCTGCCAAGTACACCCAGGTTTAGCCAGGACTGCTCTAATATCGCTAACCGCCTGTGGCAACATTTCCAGTTGTTCGGCTCGATATGCGATCGCAGATGGTGTCGGCTCACTCCCCAAAATTATCGCAGCAGCTTCGAGCGCTTGGGTGTTGTTCATCGCTTTGCTTAAGTTTTTCAACGCCATACCCATCAGCCGCAGACATTCTTGGGCGTTTTCCTTGGGTGGTTCCTGCGCTAGCGATCGCAGATCAATAGTTTTTTCCAGGGCTTGCTTCACTTGCTTGTTTAAAACTTTAGTCGCCTGTTGGGTCATGGTATTTTCCCACTGTTGGACAGGATGCTGTTGTACAGCGTTTTCTAATTCCTGAATGCGCTGCTGGAGTTGTTGGTTCTCAGTCTCTAACTGCCGTAGCGATTCCATCTCATCCAAACGCTGCTGCAACTGGATGTTTTGCTCCTTCTGCTGTTTGTATAGGTTTTGCAGAGATTGGATTTGCTCACTTACTTGTTCTTCGGCTCTGGCCGTGGCTTGTGACTGTAGCCCAATCCTCAATTCCTGGGAAAGTCGTTCTAACTCCTGTTTATGGCGTTCTTCAATAGCAGCGATCGCTTCTGTGTATTCTGCGGGGTAAGTGCGTTCTCTAGGGAATGGAACGCTTGGGGCATCCAAATCGGTGTTGTTAGGAACCACTGGTTCTTGAGTTTTGGGAACCATTGGTTCCTGAGTAGATTGCTTTTTGCGTGGAAGTTGAGGAACCACAATATTTGCAGCAGCTGCAAAGTCTGATTCACCAGGGGAGGGGTTATCTTTGAGAGCGATCGCTACAGCTTGTTTTAGTTTCTCTGGTTCCTTGACTAAACGAAGTAACGGACGAGCCTGACGCTCATTTTTGATGTGTCCCCCCAATTCGCCAACCGCGTCTATGACCTTTTTGGCTCCTAGCAGTTGGTTGATTCGTCGGTATCCACCCCAGGGGTATAATTCACGCTGGCAGTATTCTTCAAAGTTTTTATATCCAGCTTGCAGGTAAAGCTGTTGTTCCCTCATCTGGAGAATTTCATCTACCGCTTGCCACTCGAATCGGTCGATGGCAGTGAAAGTTTCCTGGATACTGGTGTTGAGGTTGCTGTAATCGAGTGCTGATGTTTCTTCTCTTTCTAGTGTCAGCATATCTCTTGCCCACTATGGTAAATACTAGGAATGTTGCAGTTAGTAAGGGACTTGCAGGAGCCATTAGGCTTATCGCATTAGGCGACTTCAGCAAACCTTGTGAATCGGCTCAAGTCCGGGTAAACCGCTTTAAAGTAAATAATTTCGTTCTCTTTGTGATCAAGATGAAGGTATAAATGAACTTCGTCTGGGTCTTTCCTGAAAGTACTTTTTCCTCGCCAGCAGTTCTGTTCTGATTTCTCCCAGTTACAAGATTCAGCATAAATGTCTGCAATGACTGCCTTTGGTGCATAACTTTCAACTGTAGTGACTGAAGCGTGAATATTTATCTTGTCCTTATTCACCAAAAACAAGTTATATGCAGGTGCGATCTGAACAAGGCTGACAAAAAACTGGATGATTTCTGGAACTGCTTTTTGAAGAATGATGCGATCGCTATCCAGCGTGAGCAGTTGATCCTCTATTTTCGGGTAGGAGAACAAGCGATCGCGGATTGAAATGTTTCGCTGGCTGACTCCAGAGATGGCCAAGTTTTTCTGAATATCCTGAATATTATCTCTAATCGTGTGGTAGAGAAAAAGTTCAGTACCAAAATTAGGGCCAAAAATCTTACCCATGTTTTCGTAGAACCGCGCCCCTTCATGTACGGATGATGGAGCATCCAGACACCAGCCTTTAGGGTCTGTCATGATTCGATGAATAATTTCATCATGTTTGGCATTACCGTTCCCAAGCCCAGCAAGCTCTAAGTAAACTTGTCTGTCTAACAATGAAGGGTAAATGAACTTATGGCGTTTGGGGTATCTCAATCTAAGGCAGTCTTGCAGCAGTGAAGATAAGCCTTCTGTGCTGAATAAGTTGGGATTGTCTTGGAGGAGTAACTGGAAAACTGGTAAATTAGACATACTATTTCTTTGTTAAAGGATTAGTCTGGGCGATTGTTCTTCTTGGCGGGAGGCGATCGCTTTTAACTTAGTCCAAGAGTAAATATGTCAATAAAGTTTTCTAGTGACTCAAATAAAGATGGCGTGGGATTCATAACTGTATAACCTCGTACATAACTAAGAAATTATGTTAGCACGAGTTAGTACGCTGTGATCTATAAAAACAAAACCCACCTAATGCTCGGCGGGTTTGTCCTTGATAACAGTGTTAATAATGTGATCACGCCATTGCCTGAGAGTGGTGTTCTCCTCTCTCAGGCGACTAATTCCCCCAGGCATTCCTCTACAAGAGATTCAAGTCTTTGAACTCTTTGCTCAATCTGGGCTACATCATGGCCATTTTCCGAATTTTCTGTCTCTACATATTCTTTAATAAATTTTAAAAGTACATCTGTAACAGTTTTGCCCTGCGCTTCGACTTTAGACCGAAAAGCTGTTCTTATCTCCTCTTCAATGCGAATCGTTAGACGAGATTCAATAGCCATAGACAATCTCCTTTTGTTTTAGGTTATCACAAGCCGTTAGTACGATTTATTCTATCAGGAAATATATTGGACTGGGGTTTTGTACTAACTATATTGACAAACGTACTAACTCGTACTAACATAGTAAATATAAAGGAGGAAACAAGCGCAACGCCTCCTATTAAATAAAGATGCGCTCACTACAGAACTTTGACAGCACAATCCAAAGTCACCGCTTGATGAGTAACCGAGGCACTGGCGCAACCAGAGAAGGCGATGGGTACACAGATGGGAAATGGATTTGCACTAAATAAGAAATTACCAGCAGGACGGCAGTTGAAGCTTTTGAAGCCGTACACGTCGCCTGATACGCTGTATCTCCTGTTTTGGTATCACTCAAATGCTACTGGCTTTGAGTCACAAATATATGGCTACGCCAAATCTTTTGAGAGCGTTGTGCGAAACCACAACGTTGTTTGCACACATAACAAAAGCGACCGCTACTGTCTGGACAACTTCTGCGATCGCTTTTTATCCAACTGAATGGAGATCAATATTATGACCTATACAACACATACACAGCAAGCAATTTCTACTTATTCTTGTGACGAGCAAACCCTAGCCCAAGCAGAACTAAACTACCTTCTCGAAACCCAAGCCGAAGCTGTAGCGCCAACCCAAGACCCTCTCACCAACAGAGATCGCCGTATCTATCATTGGCGAGATTATCGAAGTCCAACCCGAATCAGTTCGCACTATCTGGATCGAAGGTGGAATCACAGTATGGGTGCAGTTAGTCGGTGGCGGACGGCTACCCTTCGATAGAGACTGGTTCGCTACAAGAGTTGCAGAGGTTAAGGCGACTCTACCAGAAACACCACTAGAACGGAACGAGCGCCTGAGCGATGAATTGGAAAAAGCCTGCACTGTTTTTGGTCTGTACCACGGAGAGATCGACTGGCTCTCATTCAGCACCAAACTTTACCAAGACGGGCGTTTTGTCGGCTTCATCGGGTGCAATCAACAAGCTTGGTACGCCAGACCCAGACAGTACGGAGTCAATCGTGTGGCTGCTAGTGCAGAACAAGTGATTGGGCTGCTGCGAGTCCGAGCGGCAGTAGCGGCTTAGTTGCTGAAGGTAGAAAAGGCGATTGCTGCCCAAAACAAGAGCAATCGCCTCCAAAATGTAATCGCTTAAGAAATACCAATCATGACACAAAGTGCAGCAAGTAACATCTCACTTCAAGTAGGTGAGTGTCAAAAAAATATTCTCCTACCTGTTACAGATGCGAATGCAGATGTGTAAGAAATCCCTAGTACTGGAAGTGAGAAAGGGCGAGCGCAGTTCAAGAGAAATGCAATCGCCTGGATAACAAATTTAAACAATCGAAATCATCATGGCACACAAACTATGATTAGCACATTTTCTCTTCAAGCAACCCAGTTGGATGATCCAACAGAGAAAATACTATTACCTCCAACCGACCCCAACGCAGAGGTCATGGAAATCTCTGGCTACAAACTCGTGTATGTTAACGGAGCTTGCCCCAGGAATTATCGGGTATACAAAAGACCCATCCGAAAACTCACAAGCCAATATTTACAAGGCTTTGAGACCAGTCCTTGCAGATTCTGTTTCAACGAAGAAATCAGTGTTTGATATAGTTAC
>JBGTMK010000098.1:0-2978 GCA_041743605.1 Nostoc sp. | reverse complement strand
TAAATCTTGCAACTTTTGGGTATTGGGGATTGGGGATTGGGGAGTGGGCATTGGGTATTGGGCATTGGGTCTTGGGCATGGGGCATGGGGTATTTAGTGATTAAGTTTCTCTCTATTCCCCAGTCCCCAGTCCCCCTTCCTATTCTTCCAGTAAACTTCTCAACATCCAAGCTGTCTTTTCATGTACTTGCATCCGCTGAGTCAATAAATCGGCGGTAGGTTCGTCGTTAACTTCCTCTATCACAGGGAAAATAGACCGTGCAGTTCGGACTACGGCTTCTTGTCCTTCAACTAGTAAGCTGATCATCTCCACAGCTTTAGGAACTCCAGGGGTTTCTGGAATCGAACTTAGTTTGGCATATTCGCTGTAGGTTCCTGGCGCAGGATAGCCAAGCGCTCTAATTCTCTCGGCTATTAAATCAACTGCTAAGGCTAATTCTGTATACTGGGTTTCAAACATCAAATGCAATGTTTGAAACATCGGCCCCGTTACATTCCAATGGAAATTATGAGTTTTCAGATACAGTGTATAAGTGTCAGCCAACAGACGAGATAAACCCTCGGCAATTTTAGCCCTACTCGCCTCGTCAATGCCGATATTTACATTTTTGACTGTTACTTTTGATGACATAATTTTCTCCTAATTCGGTTATATGTAATTTGGGATTGGGCATGGAGCATTGGGCATTGAAAAGAGGCACAGGGGCAGGGTGCGGTGGGCAGAGGGGAAAACTCTTCTCCCTTTCTCCCTGTTCCCTTGCTTCTTCCCCATTCCCCATTCTCTATGCCAAGTGCATTTTCAAAACGCTACGGGGTGCTTTACGGACTCTGGCTAAAACGGTTTCTTTGCCTAAACGCTGGCAAGCCTCATACCGATGGCAACCAGAAAAGCCATAATATTGTCCATCTACTTCTAGGACATCAATCGGTTCTTGCTGCCCAATCTCCGCAATCGATTCCATTAAAGCTTGCACTTTATTTGGATCATTTGCACGGGGCAATGGCCGTTTTATTTGATTTAATGGAATTTCTTGAACTCTAACCATAAGGAGTTTATCCAACTAGTTCTGTTTTGTGCCTCTAAATAAATCATAGTCATTATGACTTCGTTTTGCAACTAATACTTGGGGCAAAATTGGTAATGGTATCATTGGAGCACTCATGCGACAAAAAAACCGGGCTACAAAGCAATTGGAAAATCAAATCCAAGGACACATCAAGGGGCAACAGACGCTTGAGTACTTGCTATTGCTTTGCTATCAGGTAGCCATGAAATTTTCGTTTTGGCGTTTTTCCCACACTGTGCTGACAACATTTTGTCTATTGGGTCTGACTGCTGCATCAGGGCCTGAGAGTAACATCCAGGATATGGAATTGAAAATTGGGATTGTGCAGCGATTTGGCGCCGAAGCCACAGCCAAGCTGCAACTGGAACCCATAAAAGGCGATCGCTTAAAGCTAAAATTTAAAACGGGCAACAAGCAGCAAACCCTAGTTACCCAAAACCCTGTAAAGCTGGAAACAGTCATGCAAGCTTTACCCCAGCCAGCAGTAGAAGAAGTGGTAGTTTTGGGCACATACCGCACTTTTGAAACGGCGGAAGACAGTGCTAATAAATGGCGTTCTCAGGGAATGGAAGTAGAAATAGCCCAGCCAGAACGCTGGCAGGTTTGGGCAAAACGAGATGTTTACAGCACTCCTTTACTGCGGCGCTTGCTATTACAAAACATCCAAGCTTCTACCGAAGAAAAAGTATTTATTGATACTAAAATTTTGAAGCAAGTGCCGCGAGTCAGTTGGGTAGTAGACGGTAATCGCTATAGCCCGAATGATTTGGAAATTAGCACCGAGAAAAACTTGATTCAGGTGAATAAAAGCGAGAAACAAGAGAATGCTCGTCTTTATTCCGGGCGACTAAATTTGCAGCCAAATGCTTACGGTACATACACTCTAGTCAATCAAGTACCCTTAGAAACTTATTTACGCGGGGTTGTGCCTTACGAAATAGGCACGGATGCACCAACAGCGGCGCTAGAAGCCCAGGCAATTATCGCCCGGACTTATGCCTTGAGAAATTTACGTAGGTTTGCCGCAGATAACTATCAGTTGTGTGCGGATACTCACTGCCAAGTTTATTATGGACTCAAGGGGGCCGCAACCAGAACAGACCAAGCGATCGCTTCAACCAGAGGTCAGGTACTAACTTATCAAAATGAACTAGTAGACGCCCTGTATTCTTCTACTACTGGTGGTGTCACCGCCTCCTTTAGTGATGTCTGGAATGGCGATGATCGTCCTTATTTGCGTCCTGTACTCGATGCTGCAACTAATTTTTGGAACTTATCTAAGCAGAGTTTGGCAGATGAAAAGAACTTCCAAAAATTTATTAATATGCAACAAGGATTTAATGAAAGCAAGTGGAATGTGTTTCGTTGGCGCAAGGAAACCCCTTTAGAGGATATTGCTAAAGACTTACAGAAATTTTTGCAGGTGAAAAACAGTCCCCATGCCAAATTTAAGACAATTCAGGCTATGGCAGTAGTGAAACGAAGCCAAAGTGGACGTATTCTTGAACTTGCGGTTAAAACTGACCACAGCACCTTTATTTTACACAAAGACGAAGTTCGCAGTGCCTTTGCAGCTCCCACAAGTACGCTTTTCTACATAGAACCCCTGAACAAAGGCAAACCAGAACTCTGGGGATACGCTTTTATTGGTGGTGGATTAGGACATGGAGTGGGTTTGAGTCAAACTGGCGCTCAAAATTTAGCAAAACTAGGCTGGTCAAATCCAAAAATTCTCCAATTTTACTATCCTGGTACTCAGATTCAACTTCTCAGCAAAGAGATTAAGCTGTGAATTACCCACATCTTTGAATACTTAGGAATTGGGACACGGAAAGAGTTTTCTTCTCATGCGAACGCTCTTGCAACAAAACTTGGGTAGTGGTCTGAATCCCCGAATAATTTTCCAAGTAT
>JBGTMK010000097.1:0-10185 GCA_041743605.1 Nostoc sp. | reverse complement strand
GCAGCCGCGATCGCTTCATCATTCGCAACAAAACTAATACCGTTAATTTGTGTCGCACCCGCTTTCACTGCATCATCCAATAATGTCCCAGCTTGCTCAACAGGAATGCTAAAACTCACCGTGTTGTTGGCAGCATAACCTGTAATCCGCTGCACATTATTGGTGTAGCTATAAACTGGGTTGAGCCGGATACCAGTAGTTTGTAATTTTTCAACATTTTTGCTCTTGAGGAACGCAACTACAGCCGATGACCTGCGAGCGGCTTCTTGCTGTACCTCCTGTGCTGTTTTCCCCTGAATCTCCACTCCTAAACTGACTTGCGCCAGGGTTGTAGGAATTGTTTCCACTCCGCGACCACTGACACTAAGGGTTCGCCACAATTTCTCTTTTTCTTGCGCCAAGGCGGGTAGTGTCAAAGTTACACATACTAGCAAGGCTAAAGGCAGTATTTTCCACAAGTTTCCAGATGGAAACTGAGAACCGGTTAAAGCGGCTCTAGTCATAAGATTTGCACTCCTCAAAGTATCCACAGATGTTTTTAATAAACGTATGTAGCAATCTTCTGGTGGCTATTTAAAATCAACAGCTACCACAAGTTTTTCACAACTCAAGTGCGATCGCTAGATACGATTTGTATGTTCTTACTTTGACACTGCGATCGTCAAAAGCTGAAATGGTTACATTTTTTGAAACTAAAAAAATTACAATAGCTTTTTTAAAGATTTTGTCGTGGCGTATTGGCTGCTGAAAACTGAACCGGAAAGGCAGCACTTGATTGATTTGACAAATAGCACAAATTAATTTACGTAAACTGCCAATAGCATCTGCATCGGTAGACGTTTTTGAGAAACGCGTCAAAATCAAAGAGAAGGATTTTCACGGAACCCATGTATTTGTTAAATCCAATCAACTTTTATTTTCCTCTGCTGGCTACCGCAACAGAAACTGCGGACAGTTCAATGGTAATAGCAGCAGTGCTACTAAGCTTAGTAGTCATTTATCTCGCCAGCAAAGTTGGTGGAGAGTTATCAAACCAAGTGGGTTTGCCACCTGTATTAGGCGAACTACTAGGTGGTGTAGTGGTAGGCGTCTCTGTTTTCCACCTTTTAGTATTTCCCGAAGGCAGTACAGACAGTTCTAACTCTTTGATCATGTCCTTCCTGCAAATCACTGCTGGTTTAACTCCTGAAGCCAGTCCAGCGGTGTTTGCAGCCCAGTCTGAGGTGGTTTCCGTTTTAGCAGAATTGGGTGTAATCATCCTGCTGTTTGAAATCGGCTTGGAGTCGAACTTAAAAGACTTAATCGCAGTTGGTATGCAAGCGACCGTCGTCGCAATAGTTGGGGTGGTAGTACCCTTTGCTGCTGGGACTGTGGGACTGATGACTTTGTTTGGTATTAGCGCTGTCCCGGCAATTTTTGCAGGGGCGGCTTTGACTGCCACTAGTATTGGGATTACTTCCAAAGTGCTGTCAGAATTGGGCCGACTCAATTCTAAAGAAGGGCAGATTATTTTGGGTGCTGCCGTAATTGACGATGTATTAGGAATCATCGTTTTAGCGGTAGTTGCCAGCCTAGCTAAAGATGGTGTGGTAGATGTCACCAAAGTCATTTATTTGATTATCAGCGCCACTGGTTTTATTTTGGGAGCAATCCTACTAGGTAATGTTTTCAATAAGTCCTTTGTGGCGATCGCTGATAAACTGAAAACACGCGGTGGACTGGTAATACCAGCATTCATCTTTGCCTTTGCTATGGCATACCTTGCCGCCGTCATCCACTTAGAGGCAATTCTGGGAGCTTTTGCAGCGGGTTTAGTCCTAGAAGAGACAGACAAGCGCAAAGAACTGCAAAGGCAAGTCTGTCCCATTGCTGATATGTTAGTGCCCATTTTCTTTGTGACTGTTGGGGCAAAAACCGATTTGGGAGTTCTAAACCCAGCAATTCCCGATAATCGAGAAGGTCTAATTATGGCAAGTTTCCTGATCATAGTAGCCATTATCGGTAAAGTAATCACAGGCTTTAGCGTGTTTGGTCAACCGGAAATTAACCGTTTAGCGATCGGTGTGGGGATGATTCCCAGAGGGGAAGTTGGATTAGTGTTTGCTGGTGTCGGCGCAGCCAGTGGCGCTCTCTCAAAGCCATTAGGGGCGGCAATTATCATGATGGTTATCTTGACAACCTTTTTAGCTCCTCCTTTGTTACGATTTGTATTTCCAGACCCAAAAGCTGTGGATGCAGGGTCAGATCAACTAGTTTTAGATGGTTCTTCTGGAACTTCGTTGGTAATTGAACCACCTCAGTTAAAGGTGCCAGCATCAAATGATAGTGGCAATTCGGAAATAACCCCAGAATCTAGCGATCGTTAATCAAAGTCTTGGGTAAATTCTTACTGAGTTCTGAGTAATTTTCGCTCAGAACTCAGGACTCTGAATTCAGTACTATCACTGTGCTTTGAAGATATTGCTATTGTGAAGTGGAAACTTCTCTTCTCAAATTTCCGTCCCGTGTGATTGTAGAATAATCGTCTGTTTATAATTTCTACCAGCATTCGGAATGTTATTTATTTCTAGTCCCCTTTGGCTTGTATGCATTTATCTGAATATTTTTCAGGTAATTGGGGAGTAACATCCATAAATCTTGCTAAATCATCTGACAGTAATGGGAATTATTTACTTAGTGCATTGATGGCAAAAAACAAAAAACAGTTATCAGTGAACGGTTATCAGTTATTAATTTTCTAGCTTCCTTGGAAGTCAGAATTCCTACCTCTAACAGGTGGAAGATTTTACATGGGTATTTAGACCCAATGTGAAACCTGATAACTGATTTTAAGTGGTCTTACAGGAGTTTTTCAGGTATTTAGACCACGACTGAGACAGGGAGTAGCGAATGCTGTAGCGCTCTAGTACTTAAAAATCAAAAAAGGCATCAGAGATTAAGTTTAGGTGGTGACGATGTGATGATTTACCAATGAGTTGAGATATTGACGGCTCCCATGAACGTGAATTAGGAGAAAGGACTGTGAAATTACATTGGTTACTACCCAGCACTATTGGAACTATCTTCATGCTGTCGTCGCCAGCAATGGCTGCGAGACTTGAATCTTGGCGCTTCGATGCCAATCAAAACAGGCTGGAAATTAATACTGTGGGAGCAGTTCAACCCCAGGCACAACTAATTTTCAATCCGACTCGGCTGGTAATTGATTTGCCAGGAACTACATTTGGGCGTCCGCAGTTAACCCAACAGATAGGAGGTGGAATTCGCTCAATTCGTATTGGGCAGTTTGATACAGAAACAACACGTATAGTTATCGAACTAACTCCTGGTTATACTTTAGACCCCAAACAAGTACAATTTGTGGGTACAACTGGCGATCGCTGGACAGTGCAATTACCTAAGCCAGAAATCGAGAGAGTAGCTTTATCTCCCACCTCATCTCCGGCCTCATCTCCCAGAAGTGCTTACACTGTTGTTACCCCAAACTCTGAGCCGCAATCTAGTATTTCAAGAGTTGCCACAACTACACGAGGGGCGACTCAAATTGAGAGCTTACAAATAACAGGCGATGGGTTGTTCATCCGCACCAGTGGTGCTAATCCTCCGATTCAGGTAATTCGCAGCCGCGATCGCGCTACCATCTTTATGGATATCTCTGGCGCATCTTTATCACCACGTCTGGCGCAGCAGCAGAATATACCGATTAACAAGCATGGTGTTAGCCGCGTCGAATTCACCCGACTACAAACCCAACCTCCTGGCGTGCGCCTGACTTTGCGGGTAGATAAAAATAGCCCAGACTGGCGAGCAACTAACAGTAACGGCGGTGGTTTGGTAGTTCTGCCTAGTCGCGTTGTCACACTGCCTGGAAGTAGTACTTTAAACAATAATCTATCGGACAATCAGTCACAACCACCCTCCTTACCTAGCAGACTATCTGCTAACAACTCCCCAGCAACAATTGAGTCTGTACAACTGGCTGATAATGGCACACAACTGCTAATTAGAGCCGACCAAACTGTATCTGCTACGGGAGCTTGGGATAGAACTTCTGGTCTGTTCCGCGTCACAATTCCCAATGCCAAGTTAGCTCCCAGAGTTACAGGCCCTACTTTTGCTCCTAATAGCCCCATTCTCCGAGTACGTCTGCAACCGCAAGAACCCAACACAGTTGTTGTCTTAGTTCAACCAGCCGCTGGAGTACAACTTGGGCAACCCCAGAAAATCGGCGATCAGCTTTTAGCTCTACCAATACAAGGTTCTCGTCAAATTGTTACAACCCCTCCCGGAAGACCCCCCTTTGCGTTACCTCCGCTACCACCACCAAACCGGGGGCCATTCCCAGACCCAAACAATCCAAATCCCCAGCCCCCAACCCAACCACAACGCCCAGTTACCAATGGACGAGTGGTAGTCCTCATTGACCCTGGACATGGCGGTAAAGACCCTGGAGCAGTAGGTCTTGGAGGACTACGCGAAAAAGATGTGATTTTGCCTATTAGCAAAAGAATAGCTCAGGTTTTGCAGCAAAATGGCGTACAAGTAGTTATGACTAGAGATTCTGACTATTTTGTTACCCTACCGGGACGAGTGCAATTAGCAGAGCGAGCGAAGGCTGATGTGTTTGTGAGTATTCATGCTAATGCAGTCGGGCCAGGTCGTTCGGATGTCAGCGGCTTGGAAACATATTATTACGACAGTGGTTTGGGTCTAGCTCGCAGTGTCCATAACAGTATTCTCCAAAGTATAAATGTCAGAGACAGGGGAGTGCGGCGAGCTAGATTTTTTGTCCTCAGAAAAAGTTCTATGCCTTCTATTCTCGTAGAAACAGGTTATTTGACTGGTCGAGAGGATAACGCTAAACTCAGAAGCTCCGCTTACCAAAATCAAATGGCAGATGCGATCGCTCGTGGCATTCTTCAGTATCTAAAGAGAAGATAAGTAATTTAGTCGAAATTATTGAGTAAATACATCTAATCTTTACCATTTTTATCCAATTTAGTAGTAGAACAATTTAAGTATTCTTGCGGCGGGACAAGAGTAGCTTCTTTGTTATTGTCATCTGATGCCTTGTAAGTCAACAGATTTTGGATTTTAGATTTTGGCTTGGCCCCATCCGTTTATCGGTGGGGCTTGAAGATTTTAAATTTGGGGTTTGTATCACTCACAACAGGTGTTAGCGTAGCTAGATGTTAAGTCCAGTATGAATCTAAAAGACGCTCGATAGCGACGTAGGAGCGTCTGACTTGCGCTATCGGCAATCTAAAATCGCTAGTTAAATTTATATAGGTTAATGGATGGCATGGCAAAATCAGAGGAGCGTGCTATATTTTACGCCATTAGCAATGTTTTAATAACAGCGCAAAACTCAAGTGTGCGTGGTGACGGTGTGAGGATTTGCCAATATGTTGAAACGTTGACGGTTCCTATGAATGTGAATCAGGAGAAAAGACTGTGAAATTACGCTGGTTACTATCCAGTACTATTGGAACTATCTTCATGCTGTCGTCGCCGGCAATGGCCGCGAGACTTGAATCTTGGCGTTTTGATGCCAATCAAAACAAGCTGGAAATTAAGACTTTAGGGGATGTTCAACCCCAAGCACAATTAATTTTTAACCCGACTCGCCTAGTAATTGATTTGCCAGGAACCACCTTTGGGCGTCCGCAGCAAACCCAACAGGTGGGGGGTGAAATTCGCTCGATTCGTATTGGGCAGTTTGATACAGAGACAACGCGGATAGTCGTTGAACTCAGTCCTGGTTATACTTTAGACCCCAAAAAAGTTCAATTTGTGAGTACAACGGGCGATCGCTGGGCAGTGCAATTACCTATACCAGAAGCCGAAAATGTACCCTCAAGAAATACTGAAGGGCAACAAGGAGAAGTTATAGCCACAGACACTTCGCCGAGAACACCTACACCAACATTCTCCCCAAGAAATATTTACAATGTGGTGACAACCGATTCTGTAAATCCACTTAATAACAGAATGGTTGTTGCCAAGGTTACTGAAATTGAGAACTTACAAGTTACAGGCGATGGGTTTTTTATCCGCACCAACGGTGGTAATCCTCAGATTCAGGTAAATCGTAGCAATGATCAAAAGGCAATCAACATCGATATTGCTGGCGCAACTTTATCACCAAGTCTAGAGCAGCGGGATTTGTCCATTAATCGCTATGGTGTCAGCCGTATCCAGTTCAGCCAATTGCAAGCAAGCCCATCTATTGTGCGCCTGACTTTACAGGTGGACGAAAATAGTCCCAATTGGCGAGCAACCACTAGCACTGTTGGTGGTTTTGTAGTGCTACCCAGTCGTGGCGTTGCTCAAGTGCCTGGAAATAACAGCCCACGCCCCGTAGCACCTTCTAACACCTCACCTGCTACCATTCAATCTGTGGAACTGGCGAATAATGGCACACAACTGTTGATTAGAGCCGACCAAGCTTTATCTGCTACAGGAGGCTGGGATAGAACTTCTGGTCTGTACCGCATTTCTATCACCAATGCTCGGTTAGCTCCCAAAGTCACAGGCCCGACTTTTAATGCTAATAGCCCTATTTTGCGAGTCCGCCTCCAACCACAAGAACCAAATATTGTCAACGTCTTGGTTCAACCAGCAGCCGGAGTACAAATTGGGGAACTCAACCAGGTTGGCGAACAGCTTTTAGCTCTACAATTACAACGCTCTAGTAGTAGTATCACACCGCCCATTACTTTACCTCCCCTACCATCGTCAAATCAAGGTCAATTCCCAAACTCCACAGATAATCCCCGTCCCACTTCTCAGCCACGCCCCTCGGTTCCCAGAGGGAAATTGCTAGTAGTTATTGACCCAGGACACGGTGGCAAAGACTCAGGTGCCCCTGGTCTGGGTGGACTCTTAGAAAAGGATGTAGTCCTACCTATTGGTAGAAGGGTAGCAGCAATTTTAGAGCAAAATGGTGTACAAGCGTTACTCACGAGGGATTCTGACTTTTTCGTAGAACTTCAGGGACGGGTAGATATCGCCGAGCGAGTTAATGCGACTGTGTTTGTCAGCATTCACGCTAATTCGGTTGATGGTCGTCCGAGTGTGAATGGCTTAGAAGTGTATTATTACGAAAGTGGTTATGCTTTGGCTGAAGTAGTTCGCAATTCTATTCTCCAAAACATTCCAACCATTAAAGACCGGGGAACCCGTAAAGCTAGATTTTACGTTCTCAGGAAAAGCTCTATGCCCTCGATTTTAGTGGAAACAGGTTATATGTCTGGTTACGAGGATAATCCTAGATTAGGAACACCAGAGTATCAAAATCAGATGGCAGAAGCGATCGCTAGTGGCATCTTAAAATACTTACAGCGCTAATATAGTACAAATTACTAATTAGAGAAGTAATATTTAAACTTCTTTTGCGTAAAGAATTTAGTGGTAAATTTGTGGATTGTCTGCTAAATTCTGTATTTTAAATCCCAAAATCTAAATTTATATCTGCCTGTGTATTCATCTTCTATTTTTGAAGGGAATCTTGACGATTTTTCTGATCAAGAACCCCAACGTGCCCCAATTGGCATCTTTGATAGTGGTGTGGGTGGACTGACGGTACTCCGACAACTATATCGGCAACTCCCCAATGAATCAATTGTTTACTTTGGGGATACAGCAAGACTTCCTTACGGAATTCGTTCACAAGCAGAAATTTTACAATTTACGCGTGAAATTATTACCTGGTTACAACAGCAGCAGGTAAAAATGGTAATTATGGCTTGCAACACCAGTTCTGCTCTAGCCTTAGAAACCGTGCGTCAAGAATTCAGCATACCCATTTTGGGAGTAATTCTACCGGGTGCAAGAGCCGCGGTGCAGCAAGGAAAGCGGATTGGTGTAATTGCTACTCCAGCCACGGCTAAGAGTAATGCTTATAAGTATGCCATACTCGAAATTGCTCCTGATGTCCAAGTCTGGCAAGTTGGATGTCCAGAGTTTGTGCCACTCATTGAGCAAAATCGCATTCATGACCCTTACACTACTGAAGTAGCACGAGCCTACTTAGAGCCTTTATTAGAGCAGGAAATTGATACCTTAGTACACGGCTGTACCCATTATCCCCACCTTACACCAGTACTGCGATCGCTCCTCCCCTCTCAAGTCCAGTTCGTTGATCCAGCTGTTCATGTTGTAGCAGCTTGTACCCAAGAGCTAGACTTACTAGGCTTAAGAAATACTCACCTACCATTGCCAACTCGCTTCGCTGTCACCGGTTGTCCGCAACAGTTTTCTCAGTCAGGAGTGCAGTGGCTAGGCTATACCCCAATGGTTGAAGAAGTTTCCTTCACTGATATCGCTATTTCCCAACTCCAATAAAACTAATTTGTCCTTAGTCCTTAGTCCTTTAATCAAAACAAACGACCAAAGACCAAGGACAAATGACTATTGACTATTGACTGATATCTCCTGCTTGTGTTTTCCCTCAGCAGACGAAGGGAAACTTGTAGGAACAGCCTTTGTACCCGTTCGCTTCGCCAGTGCTAATAACAGGTAGACTGTGAACAAATATCCAGACGCTAAAATAAAAATCATCATAGGCATACTTCCGTAAATCATTGTTCTACTAGCACCCCTCTAAATGAATATAAAATTCCATAAAATTAGTAGAACCTCAGCCAACCAAGTTCATTCTTGATGGCTGTAGTTTGTTATGGTAAAATTACCTATAGAGATGAAATTCTCTACGGACAAAGAATTTATTATCTAATACCACTTCTTGCAGACCAGAGATTACACAGCAGCTGGCTTGCCGTTTAGCAATCCAAAACCACGATTCTCAGCGATCTACTTGATCTGCGTATTTTTTCTCAAACTGCTGTGAAAAGAACAATGCTTGCGCTCAACGTGCGCTAAAGACGTGTAGCGGCTTCCCATAGGGATATCACATGGCTCTCAAACAGGAGCTTGCGTATCGTAGGAAACATTAAAGAGATTATTTCCTTAATATAACCGACGAATGTTTATTTTAGACTCACAAACCAAGTAGGTAAAATCAACTAATAGCTGATTTACTTTTTGGGTGTGAATACTTTGAAAGATTTAAAATTCCTATATTTTAGCGTAACACAACGACCCTGAATTTTGAGCTTACTCGGCTGCCAAATTTCAAATTTTTTGAAGACCTACACTCAGTTATAGAGAAATTTCGTCTTAAGCATTAGCAACGATTTAAAATCGTATCCATTTTGTCAATAAGTGATATTGCCTAAATTATATTTTGAACTGTGACGGAAAATGTGAAGGAAAACTACTTAACACAATTTAAGCTGAAATTTATTTCCGCGTACTGAGAATTCAAGTTTTAAGTTATTTTGAAACCTAAATCCTGAAAAATTAAGCATAATTGCTTATTGACAAATGCACTATTAATCTCAAATGTCATCCATGAAGTCTTAAATATGGGATTACCTGATGAAAACTTTGCGCTGGCACAGGGTTATCTTAAAATGAGTATAGGATATGTAAACTTTCGTAACCTAAGTCAGAGTCCGCCCATCCATGACCCCAGCCACCTCCCTGTTTACCCCTGTGGAAGCAGACCTGCGACTACTAGCAGATAACCTAAAACAGCTAGTTGGAAATCGCCACCCCATTCTGTTTGCAGCAGCCGAACATTTATTCGGTGCTGGGGGAAAGCGTATCAGACCAGCAGTTGTCCTGCTAATATCGCGGGCAACAATGTTAGATCAAGACATTACACCACGTCATCGCCGCCTAGCTGAGATTACAGAAATGATTCACACAGCAAGCTTGGTACATGACGATGTGGTAGATGAATCAGACGTGCGGCGAGGCGTTCCTACCGTTCATAGTTTGTTCGGTAATCGCATTGCCATATTAGCAGGAGATTTTCTTTTTGCTCAATCGTCCTGGTATTTAGCAAACCTGGACAATTTAGAGGTGGTGAAACTGCTTTCAGAAGTCATTATGGATCTGGCAACTGGGGAGATCCAGCAGGGACTGAATCGTTTTGATGCTGGCATCTCTATTGAAACTTACCTCCAGAAGAGTTATTACAAAACAGCTTCGTTAATCGCCAACAGTTCTAAAGCTGCTGGGTTACTCAGTGAAGTCTCGCGAGAAACTGTTGAGCATCTATATAGCTACGGTCGTCATTTTGGTATAGCATTTCAAATTGTTGACGACATTCTAGAT
>JBGTMK010000096.1:0-6322 GCA_041743605.1 Nostoc sp. | reverse complement strand
TCCAGAATATGAAGGTAGTTTTCAACTGTTAGTGGAACCTGTAAATGATGACACTAAAGCTGTGGATGTTGTCAAAGACCCTAATTTAGAAACGTCTAGTCTAGATTATGAAAGTCAAATTCAGGTTCTTAAGAGTCCTGAACTAATGAGAAGCACCCTGAAACAGTTGCAAGCTTCCTATCCAGAAATTAGCTATGATTCTCTTCTCGAATATCTAAATATTACTCGGTTAGGTGAGACAAAGATAATACAAGTTCGTTATCGAAGTAGCAATCCAAAACAAACTCAAGTTGTACTAGAGCGAATTGCTGAAAATTACTTAGACTATAGCCAAATTAGGAGGCAAACTAAGTTACGTCAAGGGCTTCAGTTTGTTGAAAAACAACTACCGTATACACAGAATAGAGTAGATCAACTCCAAAAAGAGTTGCAACTTTTTCGACAAAAGTACACTTTTAATGACCCCGAAACCCAAGGAGCGGAAACTTCTTCACAAACTATTGAATTAGCGCAAAAAAGACAAGCAATTGATCTACAGTTAGCTGAAGCTCGTGCTAATCTTGCTGTCCTCAAAGAAAAAAATGGAGCGGCTGCAATGCTGAATAATACTCCTTTATATCAGCAGTTGATTACTCAAATACGTGAATTTGATGTTCAGATTGCTACAGAATCAACCCGTTTGCAGGAAAATAACCCAAGCATCCAAACATTGAAAGAGAAACGAGCTAGTCTTTTACCTTTGTTCCGTCAAGAGACACAGCGTTTATTGAATGTAAAGTTCGCAGAAATAACGACGCAACTTCAAACCTTAGAAATACAAAGCCAAGAACTTACTAAAATAGAACAGAAGCTTGGGCAACGACGCAATCAAATGCCAGTTTTAATACGACAATACACTGAATTACAGCGTAAATTACAATTTGCAAATGAGAGTTTAAATCGGTTTCTATCAACCCGCGAAAATCTCCAAGTTCAAATATCCCAAACAGAGCTTGGTTGGCAATTACTTCAAGCACCAACTACGCCAGATATTCCCATCTCTTCATTTAGAAACCAACGTAATTTTATCCTGGGATTAATTGCAAGCATTCTCTCAGGAATTGGTGTTGTTTTACTTGTAGAAAAGCTAGATAATACCTACCATAGTGTTGATGAACTTCAAAAAAAGCTCAAATATCCATTACTAGGAAATATTCCTTTTGAAAAGCAAGTCGAAACTGAGCGGATCCGCACTTTTAATCAAAAGATTTCCTTAGCAAATATACCAAATTCTTTTTCTAAAAGAATTGCTGGATTAGGTGTTTTACCAGATCAAGAATATGGTGACTCTTCTACCAACTTTTCAGAAGCTCTAAGAGTACTTTATACCAATATTCAACTACTTAGTTCCGATCGCCCCATGCGCTCCATAGTTATTAGTTCAGCTATGCCTGGTGATGGAAAGTCTACGGTTGCCCTCAATCTAGCTCAAATAGCTACAGCGATGGGGCAACGAGTCTTACTTGTAGATGCTGATCTTCGTAAACCCACAATTCACGACTTATCAAGTTTAAATAATCTATGGGGATTAAGTAATTTAATTTCTACAAACTTGCCAGCGGGAGAAGTGATGCGACAACTACCTTCCATGAAGCAATTATCTGTCATCACTTCTGGACCAATACCACCTGATCCCACAAAATTACTTTCATCTCAAAAAATGAAGCAACTAATGGAAGATTTCCATAATAGTTTTGATCTAGTGATTTATGATGTCCCTCCCTTGGTGGGGTTAGCCGACGCCAGCCTGATAGTACCGCACACTGATGGGCTATTAATACTAGTCAGGCTTAACAAAACAAATTCCTCAATGCTAAAAATAGCTTTAGATAACCTGAAAATTTCTCGGTTGAATATATTAGGCATCATTGGCAATGGTGGGAAAAGTAAGATCAAGAGTTATTATTAGTCTTCTTCAATGTGACTTTTAAATTTACAAAATGTCCCGTTCTGGATACACACTCCCAGTTTTTGCGTGCGCTGCTGCTGTTGCAGCTTTACACTGGTTACACCATCGCCAACCCCTAAAAGTTGCATCTATAGATTTGATTGAACCTGCTCAAATTGCGGAAATTCCCATTGAACAGGTAGCAGGACTATCTGAAAGTACAGCTTTAGCGATCGCTCGTAGCGATCCCGGTGATAATCTTGATTTGACCAAAAATACACCGATTTGGGCATTGGTGGAATGGAGGGAAGCAGGAAAGCCAATAATTATCAAAGGTGGGGAAGGGATTGGTAGGCAATTAAATACTGATGACAAGCCGGCTATTTATGCTTATGCTCAAAGGCTGTTGCAAGAGAATTTGCAACGGATGCTAGCACCGGGGGAAAAAATCACGGTGACGATTATTCTACCCGAAGGGCGATCGCTAGCTGTTCGGACTTCAAATTCTGCCTTTGGTGTGGTTGAAGGACTTTCCCTTTTAGGCACAACCGGCATTTCTCAACCTTTGAGTACACCAGATCAGCTTGCAGTTTTTCGGGCTGAATTACAAAATAAAGCCAGTCGTTTTGAAACTTTAGTATTCTGCATTGGAGAGAATGGCCTAGATTTGGCGCGAAAACTAGGGATTAATCCTGAACAATTGGTCAAAACTGCTAACTGGCTTGGCCCAATGTTAGTAGAAGCTAATCTGCTGGGTGTGAAAGAAATCTTATTATTTGGCTATCACGGTAAGCTGATGAAGTTGGCGGGAGGGATTTTTCACACCCATCACTACTTGGCTGATGGACGGCGGGAAATTTTGGCAGCCCACTGTGCGATCGCAGGTTTAAAATCACCAGATATCCAAGCTGTGTTTAATAGTGCTACCGCTGAAGCCGCACTCACACATCTAAAATCCCTAGATGCAGCAACCGATAGTGATTGGGTAAATCAAGTTTACAGTGCGATCGCCGAAACCATCGATTTTCGTTCCCAAGAATATATCCAAAGCCATAGCGAAAGCGGCACAAAAGTAACTATCTGTGGCTCTATCCTCTTCGATCGCGATCGCAAAATTATCGTGAAGAGTAAAACAGCTGCTCTGTTGATAGGAAAATTATGTTAATTTATTATGAATAATCGTAAACAATCCAAATAAATAATCTTTTAAGTAACCACTCTAGGGTAAGTTTATCGTTTTAATACCATCTCCAACTCCGGGACTAGACAAACGCACATAATCTCGCGTTTGTCTAGGGCTTTTATACCATTATCAGCCTACCCAGGCTGAATAATAGCATCACCATAGACCACAAAGCATCTATCTATCCTTAACAGATATAAAACTCCCGTCATGAATACAGCGGTGACTCTACCAACAGAACAAGCGCCCCAAACATTAGAAAATTTTGGGCGGCTTGATCGCCAATTGATTGTAATTCTGGACTTCGGCTCTCAATACTCTGAGTTGATTGCCCGTCGCATCCGCGAGACTCAAGTATACTCTGAAGTTTTGTCTTATCGCACTACTTCTGAACATTTGCGCCAACTCAATCCCAAGGGAATCATCCTCTCCGGTGGGCCAAATTCGGTTTATGGTGATAACTCTCCCCATTGTGACCCAGAAATCTGGAATTTGGGAATACCCGTCTTGGGTGTTTGCTATGGGATGCAGCTGATGGTAAACCAACTCGGTGGAGAAGTGGCAAAGGCTGACCGAGGTGAGTACGGCAAAGCATCATTATATATCGATGATCCCACAGATTTGCTCACTAACGTCGAAGATGGCACCACCATGTGGATGAGCCACGGAGACTCAGTTATCCAAATGCCATCAGGTTTTGAATTGCTGGCACATACAGAAAATACTCCCTGTGCTGCCATTGCCGATCATGAAAAGAAACTTTACGGCGTTCAGTTTCATCCAGAGGTGGTGCATTCTCTCGGCGGAATAGCATTAATCCGTAATTTTGTCTACCATATCTGCGATTGTGAACCAACTTGGACAACAGCGGCTTTTGTGGAAGAAGCAATTCGGGAAATTCGCGCCAGAGTTGGCGAAAAACGGGTGTTGTTGGCGCTCTCTGGTGGAGTGGATTCTTCTACCCTAGCTTTCTTACTATATAAAGCCATTGGTGAGCAACTGACTTGCGTGTTTATCGATCAAGGCTTTATGCGAAAGTATGAGCCAGAGCGATTGGTGAAGCTATTCCAAGAACAGTTTCACATTCCTGTAGAGTATGTTAATGCCCGCGATCGCTTTTTAGCTAGAGTTGCTGATATCACAGATCCCGAAGAAAAACGCCGCCGCATCGGACACGAATTTATTGCTGTATTTGAAGAAACATCCAAGCGCCTCGGTCACTTTGACTATCTGGCTCAAGGAACTCTTTATCCAGATGTTATCGAATCTGCTGACACCAACGTTGATCCTCAAACTGGTGAGCGGGTAGCGGTGAAAATTAAGAGTCATCACAACGTTGGCGGTTTGCCCAAAGACCTAAGATTTAAATTGGTGGAACCACTGCGGAAACTATTTAAAGATGAAGTCCGCAAAGTTGGACGTTCTATTGGTTTACCAGAAGAAATTGTCCAACGTCAACCATTTCCTGGGCCTGGTTTAGCAATTCGGATTTTGGGGGAAGTCACATCTGAGCGGTTAAATATTTTGCGCGATGCTGATTTGATTGTGCGGCAAGAAATTAACCAACGCGGTATGTATCATGATTTCTGGCAAGCATTTGCTGTATTGCTGCCAATTCGTAGTGTTGGCGTTATGGGGGATCAGCGTACTTACGCTTACCCCATTGTTTTGCGGATTGTCACCAGTGAAGATGGTATGACTGCCGATTGGGCGAGAGTGCCTTACGATGTCTTGGAAGTGATTTCCACGCGGATTGTAAATGAGGTGAAAGGGGTAAATCGGGTGGTTTATGACATCACCTCTAAGCCTCCTGGAACCATTGAATGGGAGTAATCAAGTTCTTGCAGTAGTGTAAATTCACATACAGCAGTTTGCAAGTTAATAGAGGCAGCTATAAAGCCTATTTCACTTCCGACTCCTGCTGTATTTAAAAATGGCAATGCCGATCAGACTACTTTTAAGCCTCGGCATTGTCTCTTTTTTTTTGACTTTAGGTTTACTAAATTTTAAAAGGCGTCTAACTATTCGTCACAGTAAGTTTTTAAAATATAAAGGAATTTAAACACCAGCATAATATTATCCAGCTAATAATTATAAATGCCAGCGAATAATTAACCATCAATTGATAATGGCTAGGCAAATTAAATTATTGTCTAGGAAAATAGGCGCGATCGCAGTAAAATTACCAATGGTGTGGTTACAAAGAAAAACAAGCAGATTATTGAAAATAACTTTCATTTGATCAACATTAATGGAGATGTTATGGAACCTGCTCTCCCCCTTGCTGGCTTAAACATCCTCGTAGTTGATGATGATGACGATAGCCGCTTTTACATTACTACCGTGTTGGAAGCTGATGGAGCCACGGTCATGGCAGTTGCATCGGCAGTGATAGCATTGAATGTACTACCTGAGTTGCAACCAGATGTCTTGATTTGTGACATTGCTATGCCTGGTGAAGATGGATACACCCTCATCCGCAAGATCCGGGCGCTGAAGCCTAATATTTGGGAAAAACTCCCTGCCATCGCTTTAACTGCTTATGGTGATAGCGAGTATCGTAGCCGTGCCCTAGAAGCGGGCTTTCAGACTCATGTGGCTAAACCAGTTGATCCAGGGGAACTAGTTGCGATCGTCGCCACTTTGGTTGCTTCTTATAAGAGCTAACATCAACATCCAATGATTTCTCATTAATCAAGACTCAGCAAAAGATTATTTTCGGTTCTTCAGTAGGTGTTATGCTAAAAGTTTAATTAAACTCCAAAAGTTTCCTTTAAAATCAAAGCTTACAGGCGATTATAAACTCAACTTCAGCATTAAGACTCAAATGGTAATCATAATGCCTGTTATTATTGCCCAATAAAGGTTTCAAACTTATTTACAGACATTTTTAGCATAATAGGTACGGAAGATCCTTATTTTATTTATAGTTATGCTAAACAGAAAACGCATAAATAACACTTATTAATTCCAAGATTATTGTTTAACGGAAGAATATATAAGCACTCCGATTTGATTCGGATTATAGGTATGATATTAGGACTTATGCACTGTACAAAGGAATCATCTTGTGTATCAACCTAAAGGCGTTGTTTGAGGCTTTTATAAACCCCCTTTGTTGGTTGCGATCGCTTGGTGAGTAATAGAAAAATCAAGTTAGAATCGCTGAAAATCATACCCCTTATTTTGATTTTTCTGTCAATGAGTAAGTC
>JBGTMK010000095.1:0-3758 GCA_041743605.1 Nostoc sp. | reverse complement strand
ACAGCATTCTTTTATTTTAGAAGGAAATTTTAACAAAACAGAATTCAGGAGTCAGGAGCCAGAATGGGCTAAACACCCAGCTACCGCTAACAGAATTGAATTCTGTGCGACAACCAACTGGCGGTGCTTCGCAGCGTAAAGCCTTCTCTTCTCTTTCAGAGACGCTAATACTATTTCACGAAAAATCTGATACAGATGTAACCCCTGAAAGCTTTGCTGCATCTAAGTTTTTTAATTGCGTTAGCGACGCGCAAACCGAGTCCGCGTTCGCTTTTAGCGTCTCGTAGAGAGCGTCATTGCGTTAGCGGAGCGGGGCGTTAGCCCATTGTGAATTGATATAACGCATAGCTTGCTTCCACGAAGTGGTACGAGAGGCTTGTCTGCGACACGCCTCTCGTTCGCCAACGTAGAGCGAGTATTTTCGAGTCACATCTGAATAAGCGGCGTTTTTTCACCCCCCACTAATTGATTTTGACAGGAGCTAACGGAAACATCTCCGGCTCCGCTCCAGCAATTCTGACTTCTGAATTTTTCAATGCATTCACAGATAGTTATCATGTCTGCTATTTCAACTCGTCCTTCTCGACATCATCTTGGTTATCGGAATGTTTAGTTTTTCCTTGGGACTTGATTGAGCCAAAGCTGTAGGCTATAGCTATTTTAACTATGTCAAAATATGCTGGGTGATTAGCTTTGTTAACGATCGCCAAAGAAATTGACCCTACGACTAAGATGATTAAAAGCGGCGAAAATGTTTCTCTCCCAGAGCCGTTACTGTTGTTTGACATGATATAATCCCCTAATGAAAAGTTACGAAGCCTTTGGCTGAGTGAAAGTTAGCCAAAGGCTATTTATTAAGTGCCAACATGAGCCTTAGCCCCAAGACTCAACAATCATGGCGATCGCAAATAGACAGACTAGGAAAATTGCTATCCTCCCAACCCATAACCGTAGACTTGCGGACAAAAGCATCCCAACTATCGTGTCAGCCTCAAAAGTGTGAGACACAACCAAAGCTATTGCAAGCCCCAGCAGTGACAACAGAAAATATTTGAGTCCTTTACAAAACAACTTGAACAGTAGATTATCGTTGTCTTTGAGATTGGGTTTCATAGTTTTTTCCTGTTTTGAAAGTTAAATCTAGGCAGCAGCTTGCGCTCCCCTGACACACTAAGGAAACAGCCAATGCCCACAGCTTTGCTCTCACCAAGTCAAGGTACACAACAGTCCTACTCCTGAGTGGAATGGGAATACTACTCGGGGTGGTCTGGATATTTCAAATCGTGAAAAATTAAGCTCTTTGATGAATTACCAGGGCAATCTGGATATCAAACTCAGGTGTTAAATGCGCGTAATTGCACAGAAGAACGCACACTACGCGCATTGAACCCTCGAAATTCCTACAGGCAATTTGTATACTTGCCTTTTTCAGAATTTGCAGTTCCAGCTTTTGTCTTTATCTCTTACTCACTAAGTTTCTTTTATTCACCCGTAACCTCATTAAGTTACCGTAGTCTTATCTACTGAACTCACTATAAGGTAACTAAGTTACTTAGGTCAAGGCAAACCAGAGAAAAAATTAGTTGAAAACCGTAAAATACTACAAATTGACCTGAAGTGCCCAGTTAAAGAGGGAATAGGAAACAGGCGGCAGGTGTTTTAGATTGCTAACTTTTGGCAGGAATGTTGTCTCACATGGTGAGATAACATTGGTGTGTAGTGTGTTTCTGTGTGAGTATGACTGTAATTCCCGAAAACGTTATTTTGGCTTTAGCCGAAAAACGGTGCTTGTCTAGCAGCGAGATAGAGGTGTTATTGTATGCTGTTGAGGGACAACCGCCAAATGCGATCGCTAAAAAATTGGCGATCAGTGCCGAAGCAGTACGCAAAAGATTAAGCGAAGTTTACAAAAAATTTAATGTTACTGGTAGCGGGCCAGGTAAGCTCACTAAGTTACAGCAAGTTATTGAATCTGAGTATCAAGCATCTTCACAGAATGAGAAATCCATTACCCAAAACCGCCAAGATTGGGGTCAAGCGCCTGGTATCTGCTTTTTTTATGGACGTATAGTAGAATTGTCTCAGCTAACGCAGTGGCTCATTCAGGATGAATGCCAACTAGTGGCAATATTGGGAATGGGGGGAATTGGCAAAACTGCTTTATCTGTAAAACTGGCAAAGGAAGTTCAGGAGAATTTTGAGTATTTGATTTGGCGAAGTCTCCGCAATGCACCACCCGTTGCAGAGATGTTGGCGAACCTGATCAGATTTTTATCTGATCAGAGAGAAACAGATTTGCCAGACACTATAGATGGTAGAGTCACGCTGCTGATTCATTATTTAAGAGAGCGTCGTTGTCTTGTGGTGTTGGACAATGCAGAGACAATTTTACAAGAAGGCGATCGCGCCGGACACTATAGACAAGAATATGAAGATTATGGTCAACTACTTAGACGGGTAGGGGAAGAACCACATCAAAGCTGCTTAGTGCTGACATCCCGTGAAAAACCAAAAGAATTTGCTCCTTTAGAAGGAGAAGCATCACCAGTCAGAACATTATCGTTAGTCGGCTTAGGAGAAACAGAAGGGCAAGAAATTATCCAAGATAAAGGGTTATTTGGCTCAAAACAAGAATGGGTCAAGCTAGTTGATAAGTATTCAGGCAATCCTTTAGCATTAAAGCTAGTTTCTGAACCAATCCGGGAGTTATTTGATGGTGATATTGCTAGCTTTCTGGCTGAAGGAGAGATAATTTTTGGCGACACCCGGAATTTACTAGACCAGCAATTTGAGCGGTTGTCAGAGATCGAAAAAGAAATAATTTATTGGTTAGCAATCAAACGCGAGTTGGCTTCTCTAGACGAATTGCTAACTAATATTGTGCGTCCCTTGGCCAAAAGGGAAGTGATGGAAGCGCTGGAATCACTGCGGCGGCGATCGCTAATTGAACAAAAAACAGCCCTGTTCACCCTCCAGTCTGTGGTGATGGAATACATAACCGACCGACTAGTTGAACAAGTTTTTCACGAAATTACCACTGGTGAAATTAAACTATTTATCAGCCATGCTTTAATGGAAGCTACGACAAAAGATTATATTAGAAACACTCAAATTACCCTGATTATTAAACCAATCATAGATAGGTTATCAACTATTTTTAGATATTCTAAAAATATTGAACATCATCTATATCAAATTTTATTGCACCTGCGACAGGTTCCACAAACAGCTGGATATGCGGGTGGAAATCTGATAAATATCCTTTGTCAATTACAAACTAACTTTAGTGGCTATGACTTTTCTAATCTGACTATTTGGCAAGCATATTTACAAGGTGTGAATTTGCATCGAGTGAATTTTGCCAATGCTGATTTAGCTAAGTCGGTTTTTTCAGAAACATTAGTTAGTATTTCGTCAGTAGCATTTAGCCCGAACGGAAAACTTTTAGCAACGGGTGATGCTGATGGCAAAACTTACTTGTGGCAAGTTGAGGATGGAAAGCTACTTTTTAGCTGTACTGGACATACTAGTTGGGTAAAATCAGTTGCCTTTAGTCCCGATGGTCAAACTTTAGCTAGTGGTAGTGATGACCAAACAGTGAAGTTATGGGATGTTCATGATGGTAAATGCCTCAAAACTTTGCAGGGACATAGCAATTGGGTCAGGTCAGTTGCCTTCAGTCCCGATGGTCAAACTGTGGCTAGTGGCAGTGAAGACCAAACGGTAAAATTATGGGATGTCCACACTGGAAAATGCCT
>JBGTMK010000094.1:0-5542 GCA_041743605.1 Nostoc sp. | reverse complement strand
ATTGCTATTCCCTTGGGAGCAGGAATTTACAGCTTATGTGGTTATATCAATTTAAAATGGAACTTACCAGTAAACCAAAAAATGATTGATACTTTCCATTTTATCAGCGCGGGAATTATCAGTTTTGCTAGAGGATTAAATGATACTCCCAAGATTTTCTCATTTATCATGATTATTGAGTATTTCTCGATTCAGGGAGGAATGATCACAATCGCGATCGCAATGGCACTTGGTGGTTTACTCAACTCCCAAAAAGTTGCAGTAACGATGAGTGAAAAGATTACCTCAATGAATCATACTCAAGGCTTATCAGCAAATGTAGTAACTGGAGTTCTGGTAATTGCAGCTAGTCGATTTGGGCTTCCGGTTTCTACTACTTACGTTTCAGTTGGTTCTATTTTTGGTGTAGGATTAATTGGCAAAAAAGCTAATATGCGTGTTTTTTATCAGATCCTATTATCGTGGATTTTGACTTTACCAACTTCTGCAATTATTAGTGGAATAACCTATAGATTATTGCAAGGTTAGAAAAGTTAAATATATTTGGGCAATTTTTAAGGAATAGTAAATAATGCAAGCTCAATCAATAATTACACTAGATACAGCAGTCACACCGTTTAACCACAAACTCAGTTCACCTTTGACAAAAAAAGGAATCACTGTTTTACAAATTAATCTAGGTAAGCGTTGTAACCTCGCCTGTACACACTGTCATGTGGAAGCCGGGCCAAAACGTACAGAAGAACTTTCTCCTGAAATTTGCGAACAATTGATTTCGCTAATCCATAAATTTCCCGAAATTAAAATTGTGGATTTGACTGGTGGCGCACCCGAAATGAATTATGGATTTAAGCCATTAGTCGAAGCAGCAAGAGCAACTGGTAAACAAGTGATTGTCCGGTCTAATTTGACCATTTATTTTGAAGATGGATTTGATGATTTACCAGAATACTTTGCTAAACACCAAGTAAGAATTGTAGCTTCCCTACCCTGTTACTTAGCAGATAATGTTGATAAAATGCGCGGTATCGGTGTTTTTGATAGTTCTGTCAAAGCTTTGCAGTGGCTTAATAAAGTTGGCTATGGAAAAGACGAAAGTTTAATTTTGGACTTGGTTTTTAATCCCCAGTTGCCCAACGGTGAAAAATTTTCTCTAGCTCCCGAACAGAGCAACCTAGAACAAGATTATAAAATGTTCTTACAAGAACATTTTGATATTGTGTTTAACAACCTCTTCACCATTACTAATTTACCAGTTGGTAGAACTAAAATGCACTTAGAACGAAGAAAACTATACACCAGCTATTTGCAGTTTTTAGAGTTGCATTTTAATCCCAGCACAGTTGAACATTTAATGTGTCGTGACGAACTTTCAATTGACTATCTGGGTAATGTATATGATTGTGACTTTAACCAAATGATGAATTTGCCAGCAAAAACCCGCAATGGTGAAACCTTGACAGTTGGTAAATTGTTAGAAACTGGGAGTTTAGACTTGATTAGTGAGATAAAAACTGCTGCTTATTGCTATGGTTGCACTGCTGGATGTGGTTCTAGTTGTGGTGGCGCTTTACTCTAAGAACTAGAGTATTTACTTTTCTGGCCTGACATCTCTCAGAAAGAGTCAGTATTTGTACATCGCTTTGCAGTTCGACACTGCTGACTTGGGCTGTTGAACACGCACAAACACTTTTAGTAAACGTTATTTACGTCTAGATTGCGATGATTTGCGTCCGCGCCTGAGAGCAGTATATGAAGGTTTTGGTTTCCGTTATCACAGCCAGAGACAAGTTGGTGCTTATTTCGTCTCTCGCTATGAATATTAAATACCTCCACAAGTTATCTAAGTTGATATGCCTTTTATCGATGAAATTAATCCTGTCAATGCTTTGATTGTGGGAGCCAGCCAAGGTATTGGTTTGGGTTGTGTGAAAAGATTGCTACAAGATCGCAGAATAGCTAAAATTTATGCAACTTCTCGTCAACCGGAATCGGCCTCAGAGTTAATAGCTCTTGTAGACAAATATCCTGAGCGATTAATTTGTTTGGAGATAGATATTACTGACGAGTTACAGATTATTGAAGCTGTTCAAAAAATACATACTCAAGTTGACAAACTGCATTTGGTAGTCAACTGTGTAGGACTGTTACATGAAGATACTTTACAACCTGAAAAAAGCTTAAAACAGATCAATTCAGAAAATTTGCTGCGCTACTTTCAGATAAATAGTATTGGTGCTGTCTTACTTGCTAAACATTTATTGCCTCTGTTTCGTCATGGCGATCGCAGCGTGTTCGCCACTATTTCTGCTAAATTGGGCAGTATTAGCGATAACCAACTTGGTGGATGGTATGGCTATCGGGCTTCTAAAGCAGCACTCAATATGTTGATGCGAACTGCGGCAATTGAGTATAAAAGAAGTTGTCCAAAAGCATTAATAGTAACATTGCATCCTGGTACAACTGATACCCGCCTTTCTCATCCTTTCCAGGGAAATGTACCTGCGGAAAAATTATTTTCAGTGGAACGTACTGTTACCCAATTATTGGCTGTCATCGAACAGCTTAAAGAAGGCGATAGTGGACACTTTTTCTCGTGGGATGGGAGCAGATTGCCTTGGTAATTGCGTTACGCTTGTGCTAGTGAAACTCATGTTATTCGTAACCAAAGCCTATGAAGTTTTTTGTGCCAGCAGCCAAGGATAATATCAAAGCGGAGAAGGTATGACTAACATTCAGATTTCCTTACCTGAGTCGATGAAAGTCTTTGTCGAAGAACAAGTAGCTAAAGGCGGTTATAGTTCAGTCAGTGAATATCTTCAAGAGCTAATCTTTCAAGATCAACAGTGCAAAAGCCAAGAAGGAAAATGCGCTCAGTTTATGGCAAAGCTTCAGACACAGGGTCAACTGAACAATGAGGAGTTTGAAGTCGTTGCAGATAAGTTAGCTGACGAATTTGCACTATGTGTTGGGTCAAATTTACCAGTGCTGTCAGATTATGCTGTGACTCGTGAGAGTATTTATGAGGATCATCCTTAGCAGTGGCATACCTCATAGAGACTAACATCCTGCTGCGTTTTGTAGATCGACTTTCGTAATAAATTTTATAGTACAAAAATACTTAAACAGATAAAGGTGCGTTACTCTGGTGCTAATGTACCTTGCTTGATAGTAAATTAAAGCTAAAAATGGGAAATGGGAAGTATCTATAATCAAGATTTCTTTAATAATTTAGTTTTGAATCCATCTGAAAGTTTATCTGTAGAGATTAAAAGATGGATCGATCCTCAATCTAAAGAGGGTATCGCGAAGATAGCCAAGGCTTGCATTGCCCTCAGAAATAATTCGGCGTTAGCACAGTACGTTAATCAGGCTGTTAGCCCTTTGTTTACGATTTTTAATGGATATCAACTGAGTATAGATGCAATCGAAGATTTAACTCGACGGTTGATAGAAAGAAGGTTGTAGTCAGAATACTAAGAACTGGGAAATTCTAACTCACCGCTTCCCCGTCCCAACTGTACCGTCTGAGATGGTAGGTGTTGCTCCAACCAATCTTCTAAATCAGCTAGTACCTCGCGGTAATTTATGTCACTCTGAATTTCGTGATAGGCTTCTGGATACTCGATTCTCAGCTTATCTTGGCAATTTACCCGTTGGTAAAAGATGTCACTTCCCGCTGGTAAAGCCACTCGGTCTGCGCTACCGTGAAGAATCAACAATGGTAATTGCCAATCACCTACGTGAGCATTAATCCAATCAACTGTTGCAAAGAATTCTGTAGCTAGACGGGCAGCAGCACGGGTATGTCGCATTGTATCCTGAGCGATCGCAGCTAAAACCTGCGGATCTCGTGAACCAGCACTGATGTCAATGCCTGTATTTAGGGTGAAACGCGGCCACACCCGTGAGAGCATTTTTCCTAAAAGTACCCGAATCGGTGAAACCCCAACTTTCCCCAAGGTTGGTGCAAGAGCGATCGCACCCTGCAATAATGATGCTTGTTGGGGACAGCGCAGAATGTAATCTAAGACAATCACCGCGCCTAAACTGTGACCCAAGAGAAAAACTGGGCATCCTGGATTCTGAGTCTGAATTAACTGTAAGAAGCCTCCCAGGTCTTCGCGAAATTCACTCCAAGCGTTGATATAGCCTCGCTGACCTGGTGAACGTCCATGACCACGCAAATCAAAACTGTAGATAGCGTATTGCTTAGGTATCAAATGCTGAATTACATTACTGTAGCGATCGCTATGCGCTCCAAGTCCATGCAATATGGCTAAGATTCCCCGTACTTTACCCTCTGGATACCAGCTTTGGTAATACAGGTCAAGTCCTCCAACACCTTGGAATGTGCCTTCTCTGTGAGAGAGTAGGCGATCGCTATGGTCAATCATAGGGTTAATTTTTTACGTATTTTCCTAGCAAGCTACTAATATGTCAACACTCCATTGTACCTAGTTTGTGTATTGTTTATACTAGCGATCGCCTGAAATACTGCTAAAATTAGAATTCTCTATATATTTATAGCCTGTTACAAGTAGTATCTTTGTGAGTGTAACGAGATAAGGATAAAGTTTTTTTTACTAGTAAGAATTCAGCACGCAGGAGTCAGGAGTCAGAATTTATAAGGAATCTAGAATAATTAGTATATTTATTAATCAAATATTTTTCTGATTCTTTAACTATTCTGAATACTGAATTTTGATTCCTGAATTATTACTTTTACTACCTACTAATTGTTGTGAATTTAATTAATCAATAATCAGTTTTTAAACTTGCAATTTGGAATTACTTATGTCTAACCTGCCACCACTTAATACAGAAACAATTTGGGAAATTCTTGACGAAAAACTTGATGATGCCACGGTCAACCAGATGCTATGGCATTATTTAGGCTATCGCTATAACTCCTCAACTTCTCAATGGGACATTAGCCAAGTTGCACCAGAATGGCAGAAAGACTACCCAGAACCACCAAATTTCATTGAATCTCGTCCTGCAACAGTCAATTTAACTCGTTCCATTCCTACTGAAAACAAACAAATGCTCAAAGAAAAACTGGGTTTCAAAGGTTATAAAATTGGTGAGTTTGGGCCTCGGCAAACTCGTAGAGCAACAGCGGCGAATTGGTTGTTAAGTTATCTGCAACAAACTAACGGCAAAATAGATTAATATCATCAGCAGATATTTGACAATAAATATCCTAAATTTACCCACTATACCAATCCGATTTGATTGCGTGAAAAGCTTTAAGAAGTAATAGGTTAAAAAAAATAGTAGTTTTTAGTCAAAAATTCAAGTACTGTAAATCTGTACCTTAATCAATTAACAAGTGCTATAAACAGCCAAAAATCAAAAAATTAGCGTTAAGTTTTATAAATAAAATATCAATTATTCCTGAAGATAGAAGCACTCTTTATCTAATTATTTCTCTAGAGCGATTTGCAAACTCAATTGAGCATCAGAGAATATGTCTATCAACCCTTGATATTACAAACACTTCTATGGCAAAGCCAATTGAATTTAATTTATTTGCACC
>JBGTMK010000093.1:0-2523 GCA_041743605.1 Nostoc sp. | reverse complement strand
AATATAAGAACCAACTTTTGCATCAATATTCATCTGGGCAGAATGTTCACCAATCACCAGATTTTCCGCCGCAATCCTTAAAATTCCGCCATTGGGCATGGCATCACGGGCGTTGATTACCAAGTTTATTAGCACTTGATGTAGTTGAGTTATATCTCCACGAACGTACCAGAGATTTTTAGGAATATCTATTTGGCAAATAATGGAATTAGGAAATGTTTGAGCGATAATTTGCTCAATTTCTGCCATCAAAGGCTGAATTTGGACAATTGTTCGTTTGCCTTCAATACCTCGTGCAAAAGATAATACTTGCTTGAGCAAATTAGCACCGCGTTTAACATTATTTTCTAAAGTTTGCAGTATTTGCTGACTCTGCGAATCGGGCAATTTCTTCTGCAACAGTTGAACTGACATTAAAATTGGGGATAGTATATTGTTGAGGTCATGGGCGATACCGCCAGCTAAAGTACCGATACTCTCCAAACGTTGCGATCGCAGAAGTTGAGCCTCCAGTTGTTTCTGCTGCGTGATTTCGGTGTTCACACTCAAAATGGATTTAGGTTGTCCATTTTCATCTCGTATCAGTGTCCATCGGCTTTCAACGATAATTACTTTACCTTCCCTTGTCAGTTGATGCAACTCACCCCGCCACTCACCCGTATTTATCACCCTCAAGTAAGCATCTTCTAGCTGTGGTGAAATCTCTTTATACAAAAGTTGCAGAACATTCTTCCCCACAACCTCCTCAGCCTTCCAGCCGTATAGACTCTGGGCACCTTTATTCCAAAACAAGATTTGGTTGTGGATATTTCGCACCAAAATCCCATCAGTTGATACATCCAGCAGCGCGGCTTGTTCACGGATTTTCTGTTCTGCCTGTTTTTGCTGGGTTATATCTCGCATTAGTGCCAAATGCATGAATGTGCCATCAGATTCGTTACGCAGTGGTACGGCATGAGTTTCCATGTAGCGGGGGGTGCCTTTAAATCCCACGATTTCAAACTCTAAAGTCCCCTTGTTACCTTGGCAGACACTTTCATGCAAGTCGGCAAAGGCTGCTCTATACTCTGGCACAATTACAGCATCAACTGGTTTACCAATCAATACATCAGCACTTTCCACTTCCATCATTGCCAGCCCTTCTGCATTAATTTCTAAAAGGGT
This sequence comes from Nostoc sp., assembly GCA_041743605.1. Classification (GTDB taxonomy): domain Bacteria; phylum Cyanobacteriota; class Cyanobacteriia; order Cyanobacteriales; family Nostocaceae; genus Nostoc. The sequence continues at coordinate 1,359 of JBGTMK010000093.1, read as the reverse complement.
GCCATCCCTGGCAATTAACTTGATGCATTCTGGTTCTGCATCTATCATCGCTCGTAAACGATTTTCGCTTTGGCGTAAGGCCAATTCCGTCTGCTGAAGTTGTCTGATATAGCGCCACAACAAATCATATAACAACGCCATCAGCACCAAATCCACAATAACAGCGATAAAAAATGTCACTATCGCCTTTTGGGAATTTGCTTGTGACTGCTGCATTCCCTGCTGTAATAAATTTTGCTCTACCTGCAAAGAGTCGTAAATTAACTGCTGAATCTCTTTGCTGATTTGCTTGTCTTTATCAGATAAGATTTTTTGCCGAACTGCTTCTAGTCCTTGCTTTTGTCTAAGAAAAATTTCTTGCTGTAAAGTTTTGAGCCTGTTGGTAATTTTTGGCTCCAGCAGAGCAATCCACTGCTGCTTTTGATGGGTTTTGGCAGTTAACTTACTGAGACTCTGAATATTGCTATTAGTTTGTTGTTCAGCTGCAAGATAAGCTTGTAAATCATCCGCATCTGCTGTGATTAGGTAATTCCGTTGTGCAGTTTCAGTCTCTTTGAGTGTAGATTGAATACTTTCCAGTTTAGTAATAACTTCATAAGAGTCTGTCACCCATTGCTGGTTGTAAATCAGCTTAACAGTGTTGCTATATGAAACTACAGCGTTAGTAAATACAACTGCCAATGCTAGGACGAATATTGCTTTCAGCTTTTGGAGTCGATACCATTTTTTGCTCATGCGATCGCCCTTTTTGCCCCAGATGACCTCCATCACTTAGGATTAAAGATTAAAAACAAATACTGAGAATATTTTACGGATTTGGAGAACACGGGTAATAAAATACACTCTGCTAGAGTTGTAAATATATAGTTTTTTTTTGGATGATGATTTATACATAATAGTCACAAATAAATCCGCTAGTTTTTAATATAAATTCATTGAAAGCGACGGTAAACTCCATTCTTCTCCGACAACGGCTTCTCTTGTCGGGGAAGAATGGCGCTCCGGGACACGGAAAGAGTTTTCTTCTCGTGCCAACGCTCTTGCAACAAAACTTAGGTTGGGGTCTGAATCCCGGAACAATTTTCCCAGTCCCCAGTCCCTTTTTCAATCTAAGCTACTACTGTGTTCCACTGAAATTGAAAACATCTAAGTTGTTCTACAAACAAAATCTTGACATGATTCAAACAATATGTTAATAATTATAGTTTGTGGAAACTTTGCCTTATTTTATCTACCGCCTGATTCGAGGTGCTTACATTTTTGAGAACCTGGCATATTTGGAATTACGCTACACGCCTTATCTGCGGACACCTGAGCATTTAAGCCAGCACGAACGGATCGAGCAAATGGCTGAAATTG